>NZ_JABXKN010000102.1:0-10718 GCF_017115065.1 Nostoc sp. JL23 | reverse complement strand
TATCTAGCATCTATAGATTCCATAGGTGATATTTTTTGTCAATGCGTAAGTCCTACAGGCGTTGCTGTAACTGGATGTTTTGCTCTTTCTGCTGCTTGTACAGGTTTTGCAGAGATTGGATTTGCTCTTGTACCTGGGCCTCAGCTTTAGCCCCTGCTTCTACTTGCAAACCAATTCTCAATTCCTAAGAAAGTCGCTCTAGTTCCTGTTTATAACGTTCTTCAATAGCAGCGATCGCTTCTGTGTATTCTGGTGGATAAGTCCGTTCACTCGATTCGGACACAATTGCGTCATTTAAATCAACCAAATCACTATTGTTTACCAGCAGCCTTTCACCATCGCTGAAGGTAACAATCTGCTGATAGTTATTCGGTGCGTCTGCTTCAATCACTCCCGAATCCCCATAACGAGAATGTTTTGGTGATGAGACAGTCACAGAATTACACAATTGCGTTTTTGGGTTTTCGCTTTTTGCGGCGCGTTTAACCGTTGGTGCAACCTGCTGCACTGCTTTGGCAAAATCGGCGGCAGTGGGGAAGGGTTTTTCTTTGGCTGCGATCGCAACAGCTTCGTTTAACTTGTCGGGAGTTTTGACCAACCGGAGTAAGGAGCGAGTTTGAGAGGGTTTAGTAATCTTTTCCCTGAGTTCCTCTCTCTGGTAGAGTATCAACTACTTTCTTCGCAGACAGCAAATCTCTGACGCGGCGATATCCCCCGTGTTTAGTTAACTCGTTCTCGCAATATTCTTCAAAGCTGACGTGTCCACCATTTTTGTAATAGTGGTTGTCTCGCATAAGGCGCAGTTCATCTATTGCTTGCCACTCGAATTTGTTGATGGCAGTGAAGGTTTCCTGGATGCTGGCGTTGACAACACTGTAATCGAGTGCTGTTGTTTGTTCTCTGTCTAGTGTCAGCATATTTCTTGCTCACTATGGTAAATGCTTGAAAGTTGGGGTGTTGCAGTTTAACCAAAGTGAACAAGGTAGCTGTAAGATGGATTTTTCCAAAAATGTGTCAGCATTATAGTTAGTTCACTTTGTGGTGAATAAATTGAACGGGCGATCGCATTGCTTTGGTCGGCGGCGATCGCTTTTACTAAGCAGCAGGGGTAATAATTACTCAGGTTGAGCGTTTCCTGCTCCATTGTCGGACTGCCTCACAAGGCAATCCAAGACTGGACTAATACGGTCAAGCGCAGCACTAATTGTTCACTGAAATTTTGTAATCGAGTAACATCCGTTTTTAAGTTTCTCATTTCATTTATTGCCTAGCTTTTAAATATAGTTTCATTTTAGCCTATACAAAGGAAATCATTAAATCAATAATACGTATATAATTGTTATAGGCTAGTTGCTAGGCTAGCCTATAGTGATAAATCCTGTCATTGTTTGGCAGGGGTCTCATTAACTGCAAAACCCCCGAAGCTATGTTTCAGGGGGTTTTTCTTCATCTTCAAATTCTAAAAACTGGCGAATCCGTTCGCGTGATAGCCTGAGTTGCTCCGAGGCGCTTCTCAGGCTGCTAATTCCCCCAGGATTTTCTCAGCACGTTCCTTAAACTCCTCAAGCTCTGCAACTTTCTTCTTGATGTTGTCAATTTCGTCATCACTTCTTGGCGATATTCCTAAATAACTGTCGATGAACTCTAGTAGAAGTCTACTAGCAGAAGTTCCACTCGCTTTGGCCTTTTTTAAGAAAGCAATTTTCTTTTCTTCTGGGATGCGAAAGTTCATTTGGGTTTCCCCTTCCGCAAGATTTCTTGGCATAGTATGTCCTTTTCTGCTCAATCATAGCTTTTAGCCTATACCTAATTCTACTCTTCAGCCTAGTTCTTGCCTATAAAATAGGACTTTTGTCCATTTTGCCTACACATAAACCTATATTTATACTTAACAAAGGAAATATTTTAGCCTATACTAAAGATAGCAAAACAAAAGACGACCGCTCTAGCGTGAGAAACTTACGCGATCGCCTTTTGTGAAAAACCTAACCCCGTGTAGAGGCAGGAGATCCTCATTATGACGCAATCCGTTTACACACAACAAGCACCCTCAAACTTCAAGCTCAATCAAACAATAGTTGCAGATACTCCCTTCAGAGATGAACAAGCCACAGCCCAAGCAGAACTATACACCCACCTCGAATCCCAAGCCGAAGCTGTAGCCCCCACCCAAGACCCCCTGACTGCTCGTGACCGTCGCATCATCGGTGAGATTATTGAAGTCCAACCCGAATCCGTTCGCACTATCTGGATAGAAGGTGGAATCACAGTATGGGTGCAGTTTGTGGAAGGCGGACAGCTACCATTTGACCGCAACTGGTTCGCAAAAAGAGTTGCAGAAGTCAAAGCGACTCTACCGGAAACCCCACTAGAGCGTAACAAATGCCTGAGCGATGAATTGGAAAAAGCCTGCACTGTTTTTGGTCTGTACCACGGTGAAATTGACTGGCTATCATTTAGCACCAAACTCTACCAAGACGGGCACTTTGTCGGCTTCGTCGAGTGCAATCAAGAAGGCTGGTACGCAAGACCCAGACAGTACGGAGTCAATCGCGTGGCTGCTAGTGCTGAACAAGTGATTGCTTCGTTGGGAGTCCGAGCGACAGTAGCGGCTTAGTTGCTGAAGATAGAAAGGACGATTGCTGCCCCAAGAGAAAAGCAATCGCCCTACACAAAATTTAGACAATCGAAATCATCATGGCACACAGACTATGATTAGCACATTTCTTCAACAAACGGAGTTGGAAGAGTCTCTTGAGAAGATACTATTGCCTCCAAGCGACCCCAATGCAGAGGTGCAAGAGATTCCTGGCTACAAGCTGGTTTACGTTAACGGAGCCTGCCCCAGAAATTATCGAGTGTACAAGGCTCATTCAATGATTAGAGTGATATTTCAACACATTACACACTGGTCTAACGGAGTCGATTTTCTTCGATACGCCGAGCCGGTTGATGCAGCAGTTGGGTTGGATGAATTTTTGAAGGTGGCAAGAGTATCAACAACGGCATCAGAACAACCGCCTACGGAAGAAGAGTTGCTAGATAAGGAATTTGATTCGCTGACGAATGACGAGTGGGAGCGTCTGAAAAGATACGTTCCACAAGCGAAACATTTGGTTGCAGCGTAAGGAAACGGGTGGATAGGGCAGACCCACCTGTGTGGCAAGGAGCAAACTTAAATTTTATCCAAATAGAACACCACAACTTATTGAATAAACCAATGGAACCGATAGAAATCCTAGAAGAATTCAACTCGTGCTACGCAAAGATTCAGGCGATCGCCCAATGCGAATCAAAGAAGTTCGCACACTTTTAAATTATCCACTCGATTTAGTCAAAGAATGGCTGCATTCTCGAAATGTTACGAGTCCAAGTGAGCTTGATTTTGTTCAGATTGATGAACTAGTGAAAACCATGTGTTTGGCTTGGGCTGGTAATAAGTTTGGACATCCCAATCATGCTGTTAACTCTTATCAGAAACACGTAGTTGATACGGTAGCACGAGGAGTAGATGAAACAACAGCAATCAGCGCATGGATGGAGGGAGCGCTTGCACAATTGCCTGAACTGAATTGAAAAGAAAAATCATACTTCAAGAAGAATACATTCGGCAGCAATCTTAACGTTCTCTTAGAAACGCTGGTTCTGCATAAACAGCAATTATGCTCATCAAACAAAGAGGCATTGTTGCCAACAAGTGACCACCGCCATTGAGTATCGGAGAAAATCGGGGCTTGAAAACAGCCCTCGTTGAGCCGATTCAGTACAGGGACAGTAGCAAAATTACTTTTGATTCTCGGACTCTCCTTGCTGTAATTGTTGCACCACTTCTACTGATAAACCAGTAATTCGAGCGATCGCTTCTACTGTCATTCCTTCTGCTATTAAGTTTTGGGCAATTTCATGAGCTTTTTGTTGACTTCCTTCTTCCCTTCCTTCTTCCCTGCCTTCTTCTTTGCCTTCGGTTTTAATTTGTTGGTAAATCACAGACTCACGCATTATGTCTCTCCTAAATAAACGCTCAATTACATCTTTTTCTAATACTAACCCAGCCAGAATTGCAGAGGCGGCAGCAATATTACTTTGTGTTCGCCGATCAGCAATTTTGTCAACAGCCGCAGCCTCTAGTTGTAATGTAGCAACTTTGTTCTCAGTAGCACTCAAGACCGCAAACGGGAGTAATCCTGGTGTGGACAAAAAATCTGAAGGAGGCTGCTCCCACAAACGAATCACTGAAAACTCATGTTGTAAACTTTCAGTAGTAAAAGTAGTTTGATACACCTTCTCTGATTCGGTTTTAGCGTGGAACCCGTTGGCGTTGGCGTTTGCGAACGTGAACACCAATGAAAAGCACCGTTGGCAGTAGTGTTTCTTCATAGAAGGGCTTTCAGAGCCTTAATCCAAAGTCTAGCTCAAAATATATTTGATCCGGTGAGTCCTCTGAATATAGACGGGTTGAGCACGTTCTCTTAACTGGCTTTCCCGTTGGGCTGGGCATTTCCTAGTCTGGAAGTGCCATAAGCCATCGCTTATCAAAGAAAAAATCAGCCTTTGAGCGAATCAAAACAATAGCTATCCCTGTCATTCAACCTTTGGATTACTTCTCTAACCTTTTAGGTTTTGATTGACATCAGATGTAGAATTTTAGTCGATTCAAAGGGAAGTAGTAGTAAGCTGAAATTAGAGGCAGACTACTGAATTAGGGATTATCTCTAACCACAACTGATTCAGCACACTCAATTGAAATTGTGACTCGTGAAGGAGCAAGAACAGTGGAAGCTTTACTACAAAAAACTTGTGTTCCCTGTAGTGGTGATTCGCTGCCAGTAACTGAGGCTGAAATTGCTGAACTTCAGCCTCAGATACCTAATTGGAAGATGATTGAGGAGAATGGTGAGTCACATCTACAGCGTGTCTACAATTTTCCCGATTTTCAGACAGCACTAGCCTTTACTCAACTAGTGGGTGAAGAGGCTGACAAACAAGGACATCACCCCGCTTTACTGACCGAATGGGGCAAGGTAACAGTTACTTGGTGGACACACGCGATTCAAGCACTGCATCGCAACGATTTCATTATGGCAGCTAAGACTGATGATATCGCTACTGGGTTTACTAACTAGAGCGGTGGCGCTTCAATAAGATTGTGCTTTCTTAATATTGTGACAATAGAGTAGCAATATGAAGCCATTGTGGAGAACTGCCATAATTTTAACTGCGATCGCTGGTGTTACCATCAGCGCTATCTCGATTTTCCAAAGAACTAACCAGCCATCCATCGCACTCACCGAAGAATGGACAGCTACACAAGTGATAGATGGGGACAGCATCACAGTCCGTCAAACCGATGGTAGCCAAATGTCAGTTGAGCTTTGTGGTATCGATGCCCCGGAATTGAAACAAGGTGAAGTCCCAGGACAACCATTGGCTAATGAAGTAAAACAGAAATTGCTTAAGCTAGTCGCAGCTGCCGATAATCAACTGATAATAATTCCGGTGGAAAAAGACAACCACGGGCGAACTGTTGCTGAAGTGATGGCTCACGGACAGGGTGAGGCTGAGATTAGTTTTCAGGAAGAACTGCTTAAAAGCGGCTTGGCTAAAACGCGACTTGGCGGGATGGAATTGTGATTTGAACGATAATTTGACCAAAGGGACGGGACATACTTCACTCTGCATGTAACTTAAAGGATAAAGTGACCGTTTTTAAACCATTAAGTGGCCGCAGAGCAGAACCTAAAGCGGAAGCGTATTTGACTAATGCTTTACCTACATTTTGTACAGCTTGAAAACCCTGCTGTGCTGTTGCAGGTAAATCAGTAACTGCATTAATACTTGAGGTAGTAATCTCTATAGTAGTATTTTTGATTTCATCAACTACTTCTTCTATCCCCTTTGCTGTATTATTTGCTACTTCTTGCGCTTTATCTTTGAGCGTATCCGCCAAATTTCGTGCTTGGTTGATGAAATCCATGTTTTAGAAAACTGTTGTTTTGACAATTTAATATTTAGTTCAGCTTCTCCCCTCAAAGCTAAAAACCACATCAGCATTAATCATGAACTTCCAGGGTAATATTTAAAGCAAAGATTCTAGCAAAGCGCGATCGCTCACTTTCTCTATTCCCAGATTTTTGCTCATTAGCACTCTATCACCAGCAACTATGTGCTGCGATCCACTAAGGAAAAAGCTCAAAATCGCGGATGCCGTCTATGGATGCGGTAGTACTTGGGGTTGCCTTGAAAAAGCGAATATGTCTATGATAGGGCAACTGCTTGCTCTTGATGCAGATAAAGATATTGGGTTTGAGATGCGCTACCCCTGATTACTGTACTCTTTAAGACTCTTCACAGTATCTTGATAATATTTCAGAAAATACATCGATGAAATTAAGGCTGAATCTCAGCAACATAGTACTAAGATCATCGCTGTAATTTGTTTGATTAAGTGTCCTTGTCCTTACGGGGGGACAAAAAGGGCTAGGATGCAGATAAAATAAGCTTCATAGCCCTTTGTCCTTGTTGGTAGTACTTACGTTTACGGAACTTTCGCCCTCTTGATCCGCTTTCACTTCAACACCAGAGACTTGGTTTTCTCCCGATAAGGAAGTTGAATTTCCCTGTTCTACAAGCTGGGGTATGAGTAGCATTAACGCAGAAAACTGGGTTAAGAGATATTACATAAGCAATACAAGCATTTTTAGAATCTGAAACCCTTATTTTATCGTTGAGCAGTGACTTGACGATCAGCAGAGCGTCAATCACCTTGGTTATCAGGAGAATCTTTATCTAACAAGGCTTTTAAGCTTAACTCGGTTTTTTGTTCCGATGATACTTATACCCATAGTTGTTCAAAATACTACCGAGTATAAGTGCTTGGTTTGATTGAAAATGAAGGCTGGATGCTGGATCGTTGCGTTGTTTTGCAAGTTGCGATCGCCCCGTGATCGATTACGATTATTTTTGCTAAATTGACAAGTATTTATTTTCAATAAAGCATGAGTTTAATTACTACTCCTAAAGGATGAAACTTGCAGCTATTTGTAATAATATCAATTCTCTGTGAAGCTGCACATTATTTTGACCCTTCCCAACCTCCCTGATACTTTGGTGAGGT
The DNA here is from genome assembly GCF_017115065.1 of Nostoc sp. JL23. Taxonomy (NCBI): domain Bacteria; kingdom Bacillati; phylum Cyanobacteriota; class Cyanophyceae; order Nostocales; family Nostocaceae; genus Nostoc; species Nostoc sp. JL23. The sequence continues at coordinate 3,604 of NZ_JABXKN010000102.1, read as the reverse complement.
TGGGAGGGATTCTTTCTATGCATCTTCATTTGGGAGAGGTTCTTTCTATACATCTTCATACAGAATTGGTATAACTTAGTTAAAATACGTTTTAATTCCAGTTTCTAATTGCGATAGAAGACTGTAATATAATTGCATAAATCTAGTAGTGAAACTATTACTACGAGGAGCAAAGAGAAATTGTTTGTAAAAGTAATGATGTTTTAAAAAAGGTTTAAATAGTGTATGAATTGTATAACTTCTATTAGAACCTTCAAATGGTAGAGGTTATATTGCGAGAAATTTGTAACTATTAAATGTGCAGTCAAAGAAACTCAAGCTGAGACGTTCATTAGGTTAGAGATGCTCCTCAGTAAACTTCATAGATATAAACATTATTTTTTGACGGCTCCTGATTACGCAAACAATTAATTAAATGAGTAATTTAATGACACAATCTCTCTGGTTTTTTGGCTCTCGCCTCAGCATTATTATTGGAGATTAATTAAATATATGCAATCTTTCGAGGTCTATCGCCCTTTGGGTGCGGGAGAGCAAATCTTCTGGCTCCACGATCAAGCTCATTCCTTACATTTCGCTCTCACAGCCCAAATCAAAGGAAAATTCACAGTTACTCAACTTCAACAAGCACTCCACTTTGTACAGCAAAGGCATCCATTCCTCCGAGTTCGGATTGCTCTGGATGAAGCAAAGTACCCTTGGTTTGTCGAAGACCATGCTGATATTCCACTGCGGGTTGTGCAGAGGCTATCCGAACAACAATGGCAGCGAGAAGTTGAGCAAGAAATCGCAACGCCCTTTATTTGGTCGCAAGCTCCGTTAGTGCGGGTTGTCTTGGTTCACTCCAGCAATGGCGCAGAATTATCAGAATTGATTGTGATATGTCATCACTCGATCGCTGATGGTATTTCTGTAACTTACTTAATTCGGGATATTTTGCAGGCGATGCCTACAGGAACCCCTTCAGTGTACGCTACACCCACTACATTCGGACAGTCTTTATCTGTACCTCCGTCACTAGAGGATTTGATTGTCGATCGAACTCCCGAAAAAGTTTCTTTGCTAAAGCCAATTCCTACATTCATCAGTGATTCTTTTGCAGTTGGGCAACGTGCGAAGCAACCTAACTGTTCATTTGTCAGTTCTGGTTCACTTTCGCCCGAAACAACGCGCTTACTCATAGCTCGTTGTCGGCAAGAACAAACGAGTGTTCATGCTGCGATTTGTGCCGCTTTTCTCTTAGCAGTCCGCCAGCAAAATCATTCAAAACAGACGCAGAACCTCAACTGTACGTCACCGATTAATCTCAGACCATACTTGACATCTGCAAACCAGGAAAATCTCAGTTTATATATTGGTGCTGAACGGACATCGCACCTCTTAAACTTTGATGCCAATTTTTGGCAAGTCGCTCGTTCTGCTAAACAACAACTCAAGCAAAGTATGACATCTAACAAGCTGTTTGGGAAGATTTTTCAACTTCAACAATGGCTATCTACCTTCAAGAGTCCTGATGATGCTTTACAAGTATTTAAAGACCAATTGGACTACGATATAACCGTTAGCAATCTCATGCGCTTGACGATCACGCAACAGTTTGGAGAGCTAGAACTTCAGGCTATCTATGGGCCTGTAGTGACGACAGGTGTCAAAAACGATCGCTTAGTTGGCGTAGCGACTTTGGGAGATCGGCTATTCTTCACGCTCGTGTGTTCAGAACGGGTGATGCTGCAATCCCAGACAAAAACACTCCACGAGGAAGCTATACATCTACTAAATGAGGCGATCGCATTCAACTACGAGGAGCAAAGAGAAATTGTTTTTAAAAGCAATGATCTTTTAAAAAAGGTTTAAATAGTGTGTGAATTGTATAACTTCTACTAAAACGTTCAAATGGTAGAGGTTATATTGCGAGAAATTTGTAACTATTAAATGTGCAGTGAAAAAAACTCAAGCTGAGACATTGATTGGCTTAGAGATACTCCTCAGTAAACTTCATAGATATCAACTAGTAAAAATTATTTCTTGACGGCTCCTGATTAGGCAAACAATTAATCAACATGAGTAATCTGATGGCACAATCTCTCTGGTTTTTTGGCTCTCGCCTCAGCATCATTGCAGATCACACAACTACCGCAGGTCAGTACGATCTGATCGAAGGCTACTTCCTTCCTAGTACACAAATACCCCTCCATCGCCACACACGCTATTCTGAACAAATCTATGTACTGTCCGGGGAGTTTACGGTTTGGGCAGGTGAGAAGAAGGCTGTGTTGAGTGCTGGTGAAAGCTTCCTGATTCCTACTGCCACACCCCATACCGTCGCCGTGCTTAACGATCAGCCAGCTCGCGTGTTGGTCGTTGCTGCGCCAAGTGGCTTTGCTCGGCTGATCGCAGCAGTCGGTACACTTGATGAGAAAGAAACACCGGATATGGAACTGTTTGAACGTATTTGCGTTGAGATCGGCGACGAAATTTTGGGTCCGCCTGGAACCTTACCCTCGGCATGATGCTAGTAGTTTGCCAACCCAAAAATGCGCTTGTGAGGTCTGGGGAAAGGGGAAAGGTTAAGGGATTTAAAACCCTTCCCCCTTACCCTTTACTCCGCCAAGTTAACTTGGCGAACTGCTAGGAGAACATAGCAATCCTCTTAGAACAATGAACAAAATCGGTGCAGAAGTCAGGAATAACACATAGTTTGAATGCTGGTAAATTTCATTTCACTATGGGTAAGGCTGCAATTGAGAAAGTTTTAGCAACAATATATACAGAAGCCATCACCAACTATGCACGCGCTGATTGTAGATGATTTTCAAACTGCAACATTTCGTACCGCCGAAATTTCCCGACCGGAACCCACTGCCAACCAGGTTTTGGTGCGAATCAAGGCAAGCGGTGTCAACCCGCTCGACAGCAAAATCCGCACAGGTAAAGCGCCCCATGCCAAACCTGTACTCCCTGCCGTGCTGGGAACCGATCTGGCTGGGGTCGTTGAAGCAGTTGGACAAAATGTCACCGCGTTTAAAGTCGGTGATCAGGTCTACGGACTGACGGGTGGAGTCGGTGGACTGCAAGGTTCACTCGCTGAATTTGCCGCAGTTGATCCCGATCTACTGGCAAAAAAACCAACCAACCTCAGTATGCGTGAAGCAGCAGCTTTACCCCTGGTGGTCTTGACTGCATGGGAAGGACTTGTCGATCGCGCTAATGTAGGCGATGGTCAGAAAGTCCTCGTACTTGGCGGCTCCACTTTAGACGATGCATTTCAGGCAGTACGCATTTACGGACATGTCGTTAGTAGCTACGGCTGGGGTCAGCACTCCTTGATGCCACTCTCGCGGAAGGCTGCGACGTATTCAGGCATATTCGTGCTTCTGCCTCTACTGAATGGTGAAGGGCGTACTCATCATGGTGAGATTCTGCATCAGGCTACGCAGTTGGCGGATGCAGGTCAACTACGCCCAATTGTTGATCCTCGCCATTTTACGTTGGATACCGCACTGGATGCCCACAAGGCGGTAGAGCAAGGCACATCGGTCGGCAAAATCGAGCGCTGATTGTCCAAAACGGGAATGCCTATGAAGAAGGTATACGCGGCGAATTT
>NZ_JABXKN010000094.1:0-63058 GCF_017115065.1 Nostoc sp. JL23 | reverse complement strand
GAGAAAACATATTTCTTGTTTTTCTTGGAATAATTTATTCTTTGGAAGTCCCTAATAGCGTTCTTGATAATATCAAAAGCTCAAATGTTACACGTTCGCAACAGTTAAGCGGCAAAGAAGAAGTATTCGTGATTGACGTTGGTAAGCCAGTACAAATATTCGTTAATCAAACAATATCGCTTTAGTCAATTCGCAATTCACAATGGGCTAACGCCCCGCTCCGCTGTTTTCATGCCCAAAGGGCTGTACGCAATTCGCAATTAACACCCCACGGATGAATACGCTTCCTCTGAATATTGATACTACGTGTTTTATCTTTCCTGTTAAGAGTTAAGAGTTCCCTGTAAAAATGTTAAATAAACTCGCTATTGTTACAACCCTCTTAATAGCAACTGCCTCAAGCGTGTCGGCAATGCCCATCCGAACGGTTTATGAGAATGATGCAAACTCCAAGGCGATCGAATTAAAGGTGTGGAAGGGTTACGGATTAACTATTAATTTGATGTCTACGGGAGAGACTATCAAGCAAGTTTGGATTGGCGATCCAAGTCGCTTTGCTTTTACCTCAAACGGTGGTTTATGCCAGTCATCAGGCGGTGATTCTAACTGCACAGGAGGTAAAGCGACTGTAATCTTTCTTCGCCAGATTGACCCGATCAACTTTCCCGTTACTTCTAGCAGCAATGGAAGTACTCAAATTACAGTGCTTACCAATGAAAAGCAGTATCAATTTAAGATAGTCCCCGCTACTGGCAACCCAGCCTATACAAGCTTGGTGATTAAATCGGATTCGGAGCGCCCATTGCCAATTCCCCGTCCGCGAACGCCGCAACCGCTAACAGTTCAAAAGCCGCAATCAGCGCCGTCAGACTTCCCGCAGCCCTCGCCGCCACCACAAACAATAAAAGTCCCCCCACCTCAGCCTGTTGCCGTTTTACGCCCCAATCCTGGGACTACGCTAAATGGTGCGATTCAGAGGAACGATGCTAATGCTCTCGCTTTTGGGCTAGCAGAAGCTGGGCGCAAAGGTCAAGTTAAACCCGGATCTACCACCTGGAACAAGGTGCAAGATGCTATCAAACTATTACGGCGTGGCAAGACAAGAGATGAGGCAATTTCACTTTCTCAGGTCGATAAAACTACTTTTCATCAATTACTTCAATGGGGGCGGTTGTGAACAATTTTGTGAAGTTTATTCGCCAAGAATTAGATAAATATAAGCGACCAATTACTAAAAAAAATCATGAAATATAAACTCTTTCTACTGACTGCGATCGCTTCGGTGCTTCCACTTTCCGCCTCAATCGCACAGACACCGACAACTACCCAGGCAACCCCAACAATTAATTATTCGCAGGGCAAATACAAAACGGCTGCCCCCGACTGGTCGAAAATCACATGGGATACTTTGCCACCCGTTCAACAGCCAGGATTTTTAACAATCCCTAAAAACCTGATTTCAGTTTTTGGATACGATCCCTCGCGTTCGTGGACAGCAGGGCAAAAAGTAGATTCTGTTGTGATGCTGGGCGATGCAGATGATGCCTTTAAGATGTCTGCCTTGAGCTTAAAGTCCATTAGCACAGTGGCTTTGCCCACTACAGCCACAACCACCAAACCCACCCTCAAAGACTTTGGATTAATCCAATGGCAAACGCCAAAAACATTGGTCAAGGCGATGCCTGAATTAAGCAATCTGAGCCTATCAGAAGTTCCCCCATTAGCCGATCTATTCTCCAAGAACGGCGGCGGCGGCACTATTTCTCAGGCTATCAGTTCAAATCCTCAAGCCGCAGATTTGACGCTAGACAAGATTGACCTAAGTAAGTATTCTCTTAATTCAATTCCTGGATTGACCAAAACTCAGCTAGGAAAGTTTGAATCATGGCAGCAAGCTTATGTCAATCAAATTCCTAAATTAAGTCAAGTGCCCTTTGATAAAATGCCTCAGCCTATTAGGTCTGGGATAGACGTTGTGGGTATCGCGTCGGTTGTACTTGGGACGGCTGAAAAAGGCGATGCAAAGGCAGGTAACAATTACTTTGTATCTGGCAGTGTTGTCAGAGGCGATCGCACTTTAACAGTCGCCTGTCCTCCAGGCATTGAATGCTCATACTTAGAAATGAGTGATTTTGTCGGTTCTGAAGGTAGCTTGTATGGTAAGCGTTGGGCATCTGGTTCATCCCAACAAGTCAAGGGTGGTTATGGAATTCTAGCCGCAGTGAATGGGGGCAAGGAACCCACGGGGCGGCTAGTCTATGGTAGTGGATTCAAAGTGGCGCTAACTGGAGTTAATGAATCTTTTGGGACTGCCGACTTTGGCTTATTCTTTAGGATCTGTGCGCGACCGCCATTTCAGCAGAAAACTTGCACCCCTTACTTCATTGGCCCAGTTCCCTGGTTGCCCGTGAGTGAGAATGATTTGGTTATCGTGGGGACGGGACGATGACAGGGACTCCTAAGACAGAGGTTAAGCCAAATCAATTTATTCCCCCAGGTATTGAATCGGCTCTGTTTTCCCCCGCAGGTTTAGGGGTATTCGCCTGTGGCGCGGTGATCGTAATCGCCAAAATCATTGATAGTAGGGGAGGTATTGCCAAGCTAGCGACAGCGCGCTGGGGCGGGACAAGAGAGAAAACAGCGGCTCGTCAGTTGGCGTGTAAACAAATCCAGCAACGCTTGCATAACCGAGTATCGCTGTATGTGGGAACTCCCAAAAATACAACGAGCGAGGTTATTAATGGTGTCCGTAGAACTTGCATCCCTGAAGATTCAACAACCCTTTATTTTCCAGAGGCACAGCGAGGCATCCTAGTTTGTGGTGGACCAGGGAGTGGAAAGTCATTTTCAATGATTAATCCCCTGATTCGCTCTGTAATTGATCAGGGCTTACCTCTGGCTTTATATGATTTCAAATATGCCTCCCAGGAATCAGCTGATTCTCCATCTAAAGGGCAAGCTCCAATACTTGCAGGGTATGCGATAGAACGCGGTTATCAGGTTACTGTGCTTGCCCCAGGCTTTGCAGAATCAGCAGTTGCCAACCCTATAGACTTTCTTCGCAGTAATGAAGACTCAGAAATGGCACGACAGCTTGCGATTACACTCAATCGCAATTTCCAACTCGGTGATAAAGATTCTGGAAATAGCTTCTTTACCAACGCTGGCGATCAGTTAGTCCAAGCCGTCTTTATGCTGGCGAGGGGCACAGAGTATCCAGATATCATGATGTGCCAAGCGATACTAGGATTGCCAAAGTTAGTTAAGCGCATTGAGCAAGCAGAAAATCTAAACTTCATGGTTAGAGAGGCTTTCGCACAGTTTGTATCTGTTGCAGGGTCGCCAGAAACAGCAGCTAGTATTGTGGGTACAGCTAGCGGATTGTTCAGCCGTTTTATGGTTCCCTCGGCATTAGCAGCGTTCTGTGGAAAAACTAATATTCCACTGGATTTGAAGGGGCGGCAGATGGTGGTATTCGGGATGAACAAAGAAAAGCGTGATGTAATTGCCCCTTTGCTTGTCTCGATTCTGCATTTATTAGTTAGTCGGAATGTAGCTAACAAACGTACTTGTCCTTTGGTGTTGGGGATTGATGAATTACCGACTCTTTATTTACCAGCACTGGTTGATTGGCTGAATCAGAACCGCGAGGATGGACTAATTTCTATCTTAGGTTTACAAAATCTCTCAATGCTGATTGAATCTTATGGTGAAAACACAACTAATGCAATATTTGGTGGTTGTGCTACCAAAGCATTCTTTAATCCCCAAGATGATGTCGCCGCCGAACGATTTAGTAAGTTTTTAGGTGAAGAAGAAATTAAATACAAGCAACGTTCTCGCTCATCAGGAGGCAAGGGTGGTGCAAGCATTTCTAATTCTGACCAAAACAGTACCCGAAAATTATTTGATGTCAATCAATTTAACACTTTACCATCGGGAAAAGCAGTAATTATTAGTCCCGGATTTCGTTCTCGTGGTCAAATAAGTTTGCCAATATTGCAATCAATTAAGATTCCTCAGCATGAAATCCAATCGGAAGCTGACAGTGTGAAAGCTTGGTACGAGTTTCAAAAGTTCTTATCTAAAAACTCTACTCTCTTAACTCCAGTAGATGAAGAAATGAAAATTCGCCGAGCCTCCGCGATAAAATTGTTACCTTTGATAGAAAATCAAGAGCAATTATCAGAATATGCAAGTCTGATTTAGGCAAGAAAAAGGGAACAGGGAACAGGGAACAGGGAACGGGGAACAGAGAATAGAAAAAATTAGTAATAAATGAAGGCTTTATATGTCAGAAATTAATGATTTTAAAGACTTAAAGATTTGGCAAAAAGGTATAGATATAGCTGAGAAATGCTATTTTTTGACCAAACTCTTTCCTAAAGATGAGTTGTATGGAATGGTACAACAAATCAGAAGGTCTGCGGCATCTATTCCAGCTAACATAGCAGAAGGCTATGGAAGAAGATCAACGGCTGAGTATATAAGATTTCTTAACATTGCCCAAGGTTCACTTAACGAATTAGAAACACATATTATTTTATCTCAGAGAGTAGGATTATGTAGCCAAACTGACATAGAATTAACTCCCTTTGGGAGAGGGAACAGGGAACGGGCAACGGGCAACAGTTCGTCCGTTTGTTCCCTCTCCCCACCAATGGGTCTGAGTCCCCCACCTATAGGTGGTAAGTCTTGACGGGGGCTTAAATCCCCCGTCACAGACAGTCCCTGTTCCCTATTCCCTGTTCCCTGTTGCCCGTTAATTATCCTTTTACTACGATAAGAGAGCCGGATGATTATTGCTCTTATTAAAAAGCTACAACGATAAATTCTGTTCCCTGTTCCCTATTCTCTGGAGAAAATTCATGTCACCAAGTAAGTTTTACCCGTTCTCTGATTATGACAGAAAACAAATTGCTAAACTTCCTCCTGATATAGCAGCCCTAGCAGATAAATATCCGAGCGAGATTTTAAACACTGCTGATAGTTGGGATAACTTGCCTTTTGATGCTAACTATCTTCCTGAGTGTATTGAAGTCTATAGTGGCGATGCAGATGATGCCAATATTTTTGTATTAAATGGTGTGATGAAAGATTATGTCCCATCTTATGCTGAAAAAAATACATCATCGATAACAGTGATGATTGATGGAGAATTTGCTTACATTGAAATTGAAGGTAGACAGGTTCTTAATAAACTCGGTGGAATAGTTTTACCAGAAGTAGCAATTAATCCTGAACTGTTAATTCAGTCAATTCTCAAAGGTGAAAATAATGATTGATGATGGCGAAGCTAAAGAGATTAAGCGAGATTATCTAGAAATTTTAGAATCTCTCCTCAAACTCATCCATGCGAAAGCTAAAGAAAAAGGATTAGATCCCAGCAAGGATGTTCATATTTACTCTAGCTCTAACAAAGTTTATCAAGGAACATTGGGAGAATCCCCCTCTAAAAACTTATTAACACCAACGATAGTAGAGAACTTAAAAAAAGCTCTGTCTGACCCGAAAAATTCTCAAGGTGCAATTTCTATTAAAATTGGTAATGAAAAAGTATTCCATATTAAAAATGGAGAAGTACTAACTGACAAATTAGGTTTAGCTCCGGCATCACAGAAAAATAAAGTTGTAAGTAATGAGCGAATCTACAGTGTAGAAGCTTTAGGAAAACAAGTGCAAGTATTGCAGAAAAAACTAAGCGAACAACAAAAACTTGTAGATAGTATCAAATCAGAACAGCTTTCACCCGAATCTTTATCACAACTAGCTGCTCAAGTTGCCGAAATGAGTAAATCCTTGGAGAAGCAGCAACAGTTGATTGAAAACACCCAAAAAGCATTGTCACAGGTAAATGAACGGTTTTTACCACAAGTTCAAAATACGGTTCTTCAAAATTGGGTGGGTACGGTTGAGAACAAGGTAAAACAAACTGCCAAGAATGTTTTTGAGCGGATTAAAGATGTGCTGACACCCGAAGTAACGAAGGTCAGAAAGGAAATTACTTCACTTAAATCTCAAATTAATGAACAAATTACTAGCTTCAAGGATGAAGTTAAATATCAGACTGACAGTGTAAGAAATGAACTCAATCAACAAGTTGGTAACTTAACTCAAGAGATACGTACACAGGTAGATAGTGTTAAAAACACGGTTGATCAAAGCCTTATGGGTGTCAAGTCAGCTATTGACAATACTCGAACTGAACTACAGGCTGCTGTTGAGGATGTTAAAGGTCAAGCAATTGAACAGAGTGTCAAAGCAATGCTGAATATCTTGGGCAAAGATAACCCTGATGGTTCTAAGAGTTTTAAAAGTACAAATTTTGATTTTGAACGCCTTGGCGATAATGTAATTGTTCGTGCCAAAAACGGCGAGACTGTTCTCACTGATGGAGTTTTATCGCCTAACGTTTCAGAGAAACAGTTACAGGCACTTGATAAGGTTCAATCTGTTGTTGATATGCATCATCAAATTCAGCAGGATTCTCAACAAGAATCACAATTTAGAAGTATGCACAGGTAAGTCCGCATTTTTCACAAGCTTGAGGGGATATGGGGCAGAGGGGCAGAGGTGATTGAACTTGGCACATTGAACTCTCCTCTGCCCCCTATCTCCCCTGCCTCCCTGTTCCATGATCAAAGGGGAGCATAAAAATGATACTAATCCTAATCATTTGAATGAGTTAATGGAAATATCTGATAACTGATAACTGATAACTGATAAGTTAGCGCCGAAACCGGATTTGCTCCCCGTTATCATCTGATTGTTGAGGGTTTATTTTCAATCTCTTCAGAATCGATGGTTTGTCATCTCTAATCAGTTGCCTAACGATGTTCATTTTCTCCTCAAAAGTCAAAGCTAAAGCATCAGTTGTAACACTCGTAAATAACTCACTGACTTTTGCTCCTGTTACCTTTTCACCTTTGACATATTTTCCTACTTCCATAACTAAAGCAGCCAATCTTTTAATATCTAAACCCTGAATCATCTGTTTGAGATGCAACTTTAATTCTGCTAGCAATGTTTTAGCTAAGGTTGATTCAGTAGCTGATTGCTCAACAGAGTTAGAGGTGGATAAAATAGCTCTCTTCTCTGCATGAGATTGCAACTCAGCCGTAACCGCTTCATCAAAGTCATTAAATACAGTTTGAGCTTCAACTAACTGCTGATGAGATCGAGAAAGTTGCTCTGTTAAGCCTAATATTGTTTGGGTTAAAGCAGACTCGATAGCTGATTGCTCAATATAATCAGAGATTGACAGAATGGCTTTCTTCTCTGCATGTGATTGTAACTCTTGAGTCAAGGCTGTTTCAAAGTCACTGAATGTAGTCTTAGATGCAAGAAGTTGTTGATGAGATCGAGAAAGTTGCTCTGTTAATCCTAATATTGTTTGGGTTAAAGCAGACTCAATAGCTGATTGCTCAACATAATCAGAGATTGTATTTAAGAGTTGTCTGGTGGCTTGTTGTGAAGAATGGACATAACTTGCTTCTCTATTAAAAATTGTTGAATTTTGTCCGTTAACTTGTCTTGAGAGTTTCTCTGTTCGTTGACCTCGAAGCCCATCATGTGTAGAGCTTTGGTTAATTCCTGCAATATCGTCTCCATGCTCGAAGACTTTTTCGAGTTCAGCATCTCGGTTAATTGCTGCAAGAAGTTCGACTGATTCGCGCTTATTTCGATTAGGTTCTCGGCTTGGCTCGTTTCTAAGAACTCGATTTTCTGGGTCAATTGCTGGCTGTTGGTTTGTAACTGCTCGATTTTCTGGGTCAATTGCTCTATCTTCTCGGTTAGCAACTGTATCTGTGTTGGGTTGTTGTCGTTGGTTAAAGTCATGGGTTTGTACCTGTGGTTTATTTTGTAAAAGATAGGGAACAGGCAATGGGGAACAGGCAACAGTTTTTTCTATTTCCTCTTCCCTGTGTGTTGGTAAGAGATCCAATTTGTCATTCCCTGTTGCCCGTTCCCTGTTGCCTGTTCCCTCAAGTTGTATAGAACGTTGTTCTGGTATCGGCTTACGCAAAGGTGGAAAAGCCGCAGTCTTTGAATGCTGATTCTGCTGTTGCCAGTCCCGAAAGGTTGGAGCAAGATGACTCAGTTTCTCGTAAGCTTGTGGCCCACTTGCGGCGATGAAATCATCAACACCTTTGTCTGGGCCTGGCAAGTTGATGACTTTTACTCTTGCTCCAGCTTCTTGTAACAATCTTCCAGTTACGGAAATATCTCGTTCGATATGGAGCTTCGTTTCGGGCTTGGTTTCATAGTCAAAGCAGAACTTGAAAACTCTCCCTTGTGTGGCGAAAACCGCTAATTCCTCATGTAGGTAAGACTTGCCAATTTTCTTGCCAAACTCATCTTTGGGAGTTCGGTATCCTGCCGAAATCCCAGGTAGCCCAATGGCAGCATGACCCTGACTCAACAGACTGGCTGCTTTTTTCGCGCCTTCTGCGATCGCACACGGTAAATTATATTTCCATACACAATACCAAAATCCTGATTGGCGCTCCTGCTGGGTGGGGTTAACTTTGTGTTTCGAGTAGATGCGTTCGGCAATATCGTCAGGGACATCTAGCAAGAAGATACTTAATTCAACTTTTGGGGGATGCTCATATTTAATGAATTTCCCTTCAATTACCTGGTTCTCCTCATCTTTTTTTGGTCTGGGCGTATTCGGCTTGTAACATCCCCATCTTTTGCTCAAAGGTTTATCACCTGGAGTCAAATCAGCAAATGAACGCGCATCAACTCCAGCATCACACCACCAACCGCCAGCATCAAGATGAGAATATGCCCTTATAAAACCATCTGTTAGCCGTCCTGTATTTGTTCGATTCAGCTTTTCACTAACCATGAGTCTTTCCCAAGCCTCATGCTCACCACCTGCATAGTTGAACTGAAGGCTTTCAAAGTTTAGCGCTGCAATTTCTGGGTGAATGACACTTGATTCAAACTCTTGCCAGTGTTTTGTTTCAATAAAATTAGGTACTTCTTCTTGCTTTTGAGGTATCCAAAATGCTTCTGTTGGGGCAGCAGTCTTTAATACTGGTTTCTCAAAAGCAGGAGACTTTCTATCATCTCTACGTTTCTCTTTGAGAGTGGGTTTGGCAACAGTTTCTAAACTCGTTGTAACTAATGGGGCTGGCTGACTAACTGACTGACTAACTGGCAAGGAGACTTGTTCTGTGATTGTTGGTTGAGCTTTCAGTACAGGCTCTGCTATTGCAACTTCAAGTTTTACTACCGGCTGATTAGCTCTTGGACTGACTGAGGCAGTTTTCGCCTGAATTCGTTCCGCTTTTAAGGAATTCATCAGCAATTCTAAGGCGTTATCTTTGGCTTTAGACTCTTGCGCCAGTTCCAGCAATTCTGATTTGTCTTTAGTATAAAGTTTGACGTTGTGCCTAGCTCGACTAATCGCTACATAAAAACTTTCTTGCCCAATGGTGTGATCTGCCGCAATCAAGGCTAGGTCAGTGGTTTTACCTTGGCTACTATAGATTGTGCTGACAAGGGCATAGTCCAGGTTTTGCGCCTGTTTTAGGTTAATAGTTTCAGTTCGATTGCTATCTAAATACTGAATTTGGGCGGAATCTCCCTCAATCGCCGTGACTACAAATTCTTGTCCATTTCGCCTTTGTAACTGTCGGTCATTTTTCTTCCATTGCAAGCGATCGCCTACAGCAATCTCAATTTCATCACGTTGGTAAACAGCTTTGTCAAAATTGGCATCTACTTCTAACTGCTTTCCATCGTCTGCTTTCAAAATTAATCGGTCGGTGTTCTTGCCGACGACTTCATACACCTTGGCTTTCTCTAAACCTCGGCGTTTGTAATTGCGCGTTGGCATCACCACATTACCTAGTTCAAAGTTATGGGTATAGCGCAGCTGCACTTTGGTCAAGTTTAGAGCTTGCAACTGGGTAATGTTTGCAGTTGCCCCTAAACTTCCTTCAATTTTTAGCTTGCCTCGGATTGCCTGGGTAAGTGCCAACTTCTCAACATTTGTGCCAGCCAGTACCAATGTTCGCGCTCGTTGCTCTTTCGTTAATCCTATATAGTCAGCAGCAATTATCTCTTTTATGGTATCTGATGATACCTCTTGAATACTGCCTATTGCCGATAATTGCTTAAATCCTGCTTCTACTCTCCCATCTGCAATTAGGTCTACTGCAATTTTTAACTCTGGGTTACGCTGCCTGTTTGATTGGGTTAAGTGCGCGGTCTTGATGCCAGCTTGTTGCAAGGATTTGAATGGGTTTCCAGCTTCGACAGCCGAGAATTGCTTGGTATCACCTACTAGCAATAGTCTTGCTCCCTCAATGGTCGCTCTTTCTAACAGGGCATGAGCATCTTTGGCACTAAGTAAACCTGCCTCATCCACAATCCAAATCTGATTTGATTCAATTAGGGGTGCTGGCTCAGACACTAATAAACTGGCTACAGTCTCGCCTTGTATACCTAGTTCCTCACTTAATACCTTAGCTGCCATTGATGAAGGGGCAAAAGCTTTGACTGTATAGCCCTGAGCGAGTGCGATCGCGTTTAATTCCTTGAGGGCGAAAGTCTTACCAGCACCAGCTACCCCTTGCCACGCAATGAATTGGTCTGTTGTCGTTGCAGCTAGACTAACTGCCTGCTGCTGCCCAAGGTTTAGTGAGGTTTTCTCTAAAAGGCTTGAAGCTACTTGTGTATGCAGTATCGGATTAACTGCTCCAATTCCTGACTGCATCAACTCAATCGTCGCTAGTTCTCTTTTTACTGCCGTCCATGTTGTATATTGTCTTTCCATTCCCGGCAGAACGATTAACTCCTGATGCTCCTTGATTAATGGCTCAAGCGCATTTACATCAGTTAAAAGTCTTTCAGAGAGGATAAATTTTTCTAAATCTTCAAGTTTAAAGGCAACATTCCTCTCACTGCAATGAGCGATGGCATCTGCCAACGCATCTTCAACTTTGGGTTCGGCAAGAGAATCAGCAACTACTTGACTATTTGGCTCAGAAGGCTTGACGAAACTGATGCCTAGTGCCGCAGCTTCTTCATACCACAGCGATTTGAGTTCTGCCTCTTTCCACTTTTGCTTGCGTTGACGAGTAGTATCCCAAACTTGGTTTCGCTCTGCCCATGAAGAAGATGCACCAGCAAGAGCTACGATCTGCTGCCGCCGTTTTGAGAACGTCTCTAAATCTTGTTCTTTAAAACCTTTAATCTCAAATTGTCCATGTTTTCTGAGTTCTACCTCATACCCTAGTTTCTGGACTTCTGCCGCTAGATAGCTCTGGTATGCCATCCCCAGGAATTTCTTGTTAGCAAATATCTCACTATTCACCAAACTCATCCACTGACCATCATTAGCTTGCGTCGTATTCATGACTAAGCAGTGGGTGTGCAGATGTGGATCTAAATCCCGACTCTCGATGTGGTCAAACTGCGCGACCACCAAGTTATCCGTGTTTACCCTGTGCCTACCGTTGTTTTGTGTCACCCTCGTTATGGCATAACGCCTTTCCATCAGCCCGATCACTTCCTTTAATGCTTGATGGTGCGCGGCGATTAATCTTGAATCCCCACCGACCAACGCCATTAGGCTCACACTCTTGGGCGCAGAGAATGTACAGTCTAGTGCTGCCCTGCGTTCTTTGGGTTTTAACACCCTGGCATTAAGTTGCTCAAGACCATCGGGCGATCGCCCTTCGATTACATTGGTAAATTCAAGCTCATTATCAATTGACCCTGACAATCCAAGTTTCTCTGCACCTAGTCCACTCCAGCGTGACTTGCCGTGGTGGTAGTAGTTTTTGACGAAGTACTTCACCGCCATCTCTGAGGAAACGTTGGCAGCTGTTAGCATTGTTCACCTCTGCTATCAGCTTTACACAACTTAACCCAATAACTATTGCTGCCAAAGTTCATTCCCGTCACCAAACAAAATTTTGTTTGATGCCGAGTGAAGAAATTTTGGTAAAACTTTGACGACAGCAATGTTTTTATTTTTCAACTTTGATGTTTTTTACTATAGCAAATTACGCTGAAAAAGTTTCCGCCAAATATGGCGTACTGTGCGTCGCAAATGAAAATTTGGATGCCGTAAAAGTGCCGTGGGCTTGACATAAGAGTGACATACGCTAAACATGAATTCGACTTGTAGGAAGTTCTAGGAAGTGCTAGGAAGTGCCTTTAAAATGACATAAAAAGCTAATTTATTTGCATTATTTTTACTGGTTTTATCTTACAATTGGCTGAAGAATAACATCAGTTCGTTATGGCTGTACTGGGATGTTTTGCTACAAATAAATTACAGAAAATAATTTCTAAATAGGAGGTGGTAAGTGTGAGTTTGTTAAGGGTAGTGATAGACCTTGGTAGTTCATCTTCGAGGGGATTTTACACATTAGAACCATTCCATCCAATGTTGATGTTGATGGAGCCGGAGGTAGCGACAGTGCCGTTAGGAAGCTTAGAAGCTTATGAACGGAACAAGATGGGAGAGTCGAATCCTGAAGATAGTGCTTGGATTGAATATGAACAGAAGTGTTTTGCAGTAGGGTTCTTAGCCAAAAAGCGCTTCAATGCTGACAAGCAATTGCAAAAGCGGAAATTTGAGTTAGCTTTGGCTAAAGCGTTGGCGATTGTGGGAGCGATCGCAGACAAACACAATTTAGAAAATGGGTCATCGGTTCATTTAGGGATTTTGCTGCCTTGGGGAGAATTTGAGGATCGGGAGTTATTTCAGAATTTGGTGAAGACAGCCCTTTCTGACTACAAATTCAAAGGATCTTCAAAAGCATTTTCACTAGAATTATTTATTTGTCTTCCCGAAGGAGGAGGAATCTTGAGTAGGGGGCGAGGTGCTAGCTCTAATATCAAAGAACAAGCGATCGCGGTTGTAATGTTGGGTTATAGAGATATAAGCATTCTGTTAATCGAGCGTGGAGAAATGCGTAAAGGCAAAACAGAACCTTTAGGTTTCTCAAAAATGGTTGAATCAGTGATGAATCAGACATCAGGATTGAACGTAGATCGTTTGATATGGGCGATTTGTAAGACAAAGAAAAACTCTTCTTATAAAGCGTTGAGTGAATTAGCTTCTAGTGTAGAACCAGCCTATAGAGAGCATGAAATTTCCCGAATGCGTAATGCCGTTGCTAATAGTAGACAAGAATATTGGATGATGCTATCTAACTGGTTAAAGTTGCAAATTCCTCGCAATGTTGATGAAGTGATTATCGGTGGAGGGACTGCACATTATTTCCAGTCCCAGTTAAACAGCTTGTTTTCATTTTCTAATGTGAACTGGTGTGAAAATTTGGAGGCACAAATCGTCAATAGTTTTCCTCAAGTCTCTTCTAAGTCTCTTAACTATCGATTGACAGACGCTTATGGATTATTTTTCTTTCTCTGTAGTCAGAGGATGAGTTTAAACAAAGAGGTTGTTAGGGCAGGTGGGGCGAATGAGTGAAAAAAACGAAAGAGTTGATTATCGGTGTCGAATTTCGATGAACAAAGAGCCGTCTAGTATTGCTCTAATAAACTACATAAAGCAGGGTGATGGGATTGCTGAGAGGGATAAGGTATTACCTGCCTTGTTTGGATATTGGTTGCCTTTTGCTTTAAAGGCAAATGGGAACTATTCTGAAGCCGAATTAAGACAACATGCTAGAACTGCAATTTACAGATTGAAACTACACATTCTGCTTCTATCTGAAGCCTTTCTACTAGAAGATTTTCCTGTCAATTCTTCCTCAAATATTTCTGCTAGACCAACAGCACAAGAAATGGGATTAAATCTGCCTGTATCTAATGTGACTAATAAAAGCGTTATTGAATCAGAAATATTTAATGAGCTGAGGAATTTTGAGGAAAGCCTATCAAATTTGATGGTATCTAATATGACTAACTCTAATGATGAAGATGAGACTGACGAGGAGGAATTGATTAAACCAGCAATACTCAAACCAGTGATAGATTTTCTAGAAAATCAAAATGACAATGCTGTTGGACAAATGTTCGGTTAGAAGGAGATGAGTAATGCCTTACACTAAAGAAGCCTTGCAGAATATGTATTCTCTGTCCTCAGAGGATGTTTTAGCAACATTGATAGCTTGTGGACTGACTGATGACACACAGGAATACTCTGATGCAGAGATTGAAACTCGGTTTGATATTGTTCGTCAGTGGTTCAAGGATGGACAAGTATCTGATTATCAAGAAGCTACAACACTTTTTCAAAAAAGTTTAGAGGAGAATTCTGCACCGAAAACCAAAAATGAGAAAAAGTCTACCAAAAAAGGGACTAAACCATTAGATATAACTGAATTGTTGATTGCTGCTCGTGAACAGGGATTGAAGCTCACCTTGACACAAGCTTCCAGGATTTTGGCTTTTTGTGGATTAGGAGAGAAAGAGGAATATACCCACCAAGAAGTCGAGCGTTTTATCCAAGCCTCTGGGTTCGTTAGTGAAGAAACACCTGATATTTCCAGTAGCATTGGAAATATTAATACTGAATCAGAAGAAGCTTTAGCTGGCTTAGTTGATAGAGTTACAGATTATCTGGCTGAAAAAATTCCATCGGGATTAGTTAAGGACTTGTACGTTCAAAAGGCCCTAGCCAAGTTAGGACAACAATCTCAAGGAAGCGATTATCTCTTTGCTCAATTAGAAGATAAGATTATGCAGCAACTTCAGGGAAAGTCCCAGACTCCAAGTCCCTTGCAGAGGTTGATGGAGAAACATCGGGTATTTTCCTTACCCCCGAATTCTGTTCAATTAATGGAATTGCCCAGCGAATCAGAGAGCGATACGACTACCAGCTAGAACAGGAAATTCATAACAGAGAACGCACCATTGATATCCTTGTAGATAAAGCCTCTGATGCTAAAGCCACCCAACTTGCTGCCCAAAAGCTTTTAAAGCTCCAAGCTTGGAATGAAGCACAAACACAACGTCAAAAACTTCGTCACAAGCGGTTTGAACAATTCAAAGAACTTCTTTTCTGGGCTGGTGCTTGGGTCGGCTCTGGTCGCTCTGGTACTTTATTTTTCCTGAGTGGCATTGTCACATTCACTACTTTTGGGCTAATCGCAGGACTCAACTGGCCTACCACCATCGCTTGTAAAAGTGACTCTGGGGGATGTTATTTACTGCGATTAGATAAGAAAACCGTGATTTTTCCCCAACAATTCAAAAATATCCTTGCTGAGTACGAACGTAACAAGAACAAATCCAAGCGTCGTAAATAATTAAGAAATGCTCATGTCTGAACTACAACAAACCTTGCTTTGGGATGATTGGGACGATATCAATTTATCAACTCCAGAACGTCGCATTGAACGCTTAGAAATTCTACTGTGTCAAAAAGTCTACAAAGGCGAGGACATATCTGAATGTCTGCAAGTTTTAGAGTACTTGAAAAATCGCACGACTCAGCAAAAGTTAGAGTCTGTTTTCTTTCGGCGAGTTCAGTCTCAACTGACTTCCAACTCGTGGAAAATAATTGGTCAGGCTACCTTAATCTTTTTAGTCGCTATTCCTTGCTATTTTGCGACGTATAAAATAGCTACTTCATCAATATCTAATAATTCTTCGTCGGAATTATCTCTTAGCAAACAATTATCAAAAAACACCCTACCACACAGTAGAAAACACCATAGATAAACACAGTGACAGTGCGGTATATTTATTTACTGCACTGTGATTACTGACTATGATATTCCATCAGCAATCTCTAAAATCTTTCAAGTCAACGAAGTAAAAAGGCAGTTTATGAATATTTACTTTCATGCCAAGGTGAGGCGATCGCTTTTTTCACATATTCAGGTCAAATCACTGCATTTGATGGATAAAACTTTCTTTACAGGGTAACTCACCTACTTTAATAAGAGGTGTCCTTGTCGAAAGGCAAACTGTCAACATCCTCAAAGTTACGCAGGTCTTGCTCCATCTGCTGCCGACGTTGGACGTAAGTTCTGCTGTTTCCAATCCTCCCTTGCATCAACCATTCACCAAAGTTAATGCCTTGTTCTATGTGATCGGCAGACATTTCATTATAATCATCAACCTCTATTTTCTTACGCCACTCAAGCTGTTCCAGCGCACTTTCACTGATGCCAATTTGACGAGCATATTCTATATATTCAGGTCTGAGAGAACCATCTGGGTTGAATTCTTTTTTTTCTTGTTCAGTGAAGAAATCGTAGGCTGTGTAGATTGGCCACGGCTCTGGATCAGTTTCGTCCAAGTGCTTCCACTCGTCGTATTCTTCTTTCAACGAAAGAGCATAGTCAGTAATTGCTTCGTTACTCATTCCTGTAGACAACATTTGTTGTCGGGCTTCATTTTTCAAACTTCCATCTGGGTTGAATTCTTTTTTATTCATATTTATCCAGCGCTTAATCCTTGACATAAAAACCTCTCAAAAATTTAATTAATGTTTATCAAGTTTCAAATCTTATGACTCTGGAATTGAAGCATTTTGACCCTCGTTTAAATCAGTGGATCTATATAGACGATAACAAAACGAACTCTCAATCAATTTTAACTGAAAAGCTCAGTAATACTTTACTAGAATTTTACTTTCCTGACAAAGAATTCTCCTTTGGACATTCAGATGAATACAGTACAGACGAAGATTTAAAAAATCATCCAGATGGACAGATTTTACTATTATCTTCAAAAACTCGTTTACTTTATGGAGAAAAGGAATGTTTAGAAACGATTCAAAAGATTTGTCCAGATAGTAAAGACCGGGGCGCTTATGGTTCCATCTTCCTTGGGGCTTGTAAAAATGCGATCCACGAAAAGCTAAACATTCTGGTAGTAGATGATTCTACTGATAACAGGGGTGAAAATGGAGGAATATTATCAAATGATTTAGCATATAAATTAGTTGGCGATTGTTATGGGCAGATTTCAACACAGCTTTATGACTTGTTAACCTTAAGAGAATCCCAAGTAGATAAAAGCTATCGTGTAATTCAGCATCGATTTGGTTGGGTGGATGGAGTTGGAGAAGATACTACTAAATATCGTTTTGGCAAAGGAACGCTCCGACCATACAGACTAGATAGAATAAAATATGCAAATCCAAATAACAAACCAAAAATAGAGATAATTCTCCCCATAAGCAGTTTTAAGGGAACAGACAAGGATAGACCCAAGGGATCTACTAAACCGCAGATTAAGCCAGGATTATATCAGCAAAATATTTGGTTAGCTGAAAAAGGGCAATCTCAACAAGGTCAGATGTCTATCTCCCAACTGCTGGCATCTTTCCCCCAAGGAATGAAAGATTTTGCCGAGGAACTAGAGGTACAAGCTCAAAGATTAGCCTCTATTCAAAATGACCCAAGAATTGTTGCTGCTTACTATTGTGAAAGATACGAAAAACGTAAAGAATCATTGAGCCAAAATAAATTAAAAATAGGAGAAGTCACAAATCTTGAAGCAGATGTTAAAAACTTAAGGACAAATGATGACTTAGATGCAGATCAGGAATTGGATGATGAGAGTACCAAAGATGATTTGTTTATGTACCAACTCATTAAAGCCGATTTACTAGGGCATCAGCAGTTATTAGAAACTGAGAAGGTTAAACAGGAATTAAATCGGTTTGTACAAAGTGAGTGGCGAGATATTGCTATTGGGAAAACGCTTACTTTTGACCGAGGAATGATTATTCCCTCCAAGGAACTCAAAAATGGTGAAATTTGTGTCCCTTGGCTGAAGCTTGGAGAAAAAGTTCTTAATTTTCGCTCTCCTTTCCTCAACTCTAATGGTTTGTGTGTTTCTAATAATAAACACGTTGAAGACCGTGTTGCTCCAGATGGGAAATCTTTGCAAGGCATAATTGTAGTCAATGACGAAGACCACAAGCGCATACAAGCCAGAATTACAGAGTTAGAAGCACTCTTGGTTGATGTTGATTTTATCGACCCAGCAGAAACCGAATCAGAACGCCAAGCACGAGACTACGATGGTGATTGCATTGGTGTGGCGAGAGCTAGCTTATACCCCAATTTAACAGCAGAGGCAGAGCGAAGAAATCTTCCCCAAAACGCCTATTCGCCCACGGTTAAGCTCAAAAAACAGTCATTTTATGATCCCAGCGATGGAAGCCAGCCCCCTTTTGAAAAAATCGCTATTCACATGAGCGATAGCATCAGCGTGGGCATAATCAACAATCAAGTGACGGCACTGGAGGCATTAGAATCAGAAATTGAGGTACTAAAGACTTACGGTACTTTAGAACAAAAATCAGAATATTTAGAGCAAGTATCTAGCTATTATCAAAGTTTATTTGAACAGGAATATAGCGAGAAGCCCAAACCAATTAGAGCAGAGTACAAACCCTTCATGCAATCTGTTGTAGCTTTAGCAGAGAATCCTAACAGAACTCCCGAAATTATCCAGCAAGCAATGGACATTAACCGTCAAATGTACCGGAGCATGATTGAAGAAGGATGTTATCAAAACCAAATAGCGGTTGATTTATTCAAAAGTGCTAAAAAACCTGAGATGGATAAAATCCGGGAAAACAGCCGCTACTTATATCGTGATGTTAATTATATTAAAGATAAAAAGTCGCCTTCAGTTTATTTAAACACGGGGATAACACCAAAGGGCTACTCACCAGTAGAATTATTAATTAGCCAAACCAATAAATATTTCCAAGAATCACAGTTAGAATCGCGTCCCATCGTCCAGTTTAAAGACTTGTTCAAAGGAGTGGAATTTACACCACAGCAAAAATTTGCAGCGATCGCCGCCAAGTACGAGTTTGATCGGAAATTCAACGCTGCGGTTCGTGCCTCAAGGCGGCGAGAAACAGAGTCTGGTCCTAGCGCAATTGTTCAAACGGATTCAGGAACGCAACTCGAAATTACCAACCTCACCCGCTACAGGCATCCCCTAATCTGGAAAGCCCAGACACTTAATATTCGCCTAGATGAGATTAAATTCACAAACAGTGAACGCCCCCATAAATTATTAGCAGTTGCACAGATAGATGACGAGGTTGGGGAAAATGGAAAACCCGCTTACCGCAACCTGGGGACAGTTAGCCAACAATCTGTGACTGACTACAATCTCAAGGCGGGGACGACCATGCAGGGAGCTAAACTCCTAGAACTAAAACCAGAACTTACTAGAAGCCAAACTAAATTACTTTTCGACAAGGCACAAGAGGCGGCTCTCGCATTTTATACCTCTATCCCAGAGTCAGAAAAACTTGCTCTATCCGCCGCCGCTTGGAACATCTGTGCATCCCGCCAGGATGAACTCGAAGTTGCAAGAAAAGAAAACGCAAACCCCCAAGCGATCGCTAAAAAAGTTTCTAATTTTGCCTTCGCTGCTTTCCCCAATGAGATTATCTCTCGCTTAGATAAATTGCAATTTACCGAACCGAAGTTAGTCACACTGAATAATGAAGCGAATCAATTTTTAGGTCGAGACTGGAACGCTCATGAAAAACATTCGATAGAAATCAGAGCTTCTCACCACCCAGTTGGGCATGAGCGCCATGTTTCCAGGCTAATGTTTGTCCAGGATAGTGACGGCGAATATAAGGAATTCGCCATGCTCGAAACCAGAACCGCACAGCTTCCCATTGGAACGAAAGCGCTCTCTTGTATGGTTGGGGTAGAACCTGCCACAGCATCAGCAACTATTGGACTACCAGGAAACGAGCCGGTTGAAATTACTATCCGTGAACTCAAGAACTTCTCTTATGCAGGACTTGTTTTTAACGCCGAACCGGTCAACTTAGAATTTGGCACTGTGCCGGTGATTGACAAAACAGTGAAAATCAAACTTGATGGCAAAACCTTGGGTGAGTTAGACAGTGATTCTGTCCAACAGTTAAAAGAAATTAATTATCTCAAAAATGGTAATCCTTTAAAGTTGAAACTCACGTCAATCTCTGAGACAGGAGATCAAGCTTTTGTCCTGGGTGAGTCTCCCAATGGAAATCTCCTCAAAATTAATAAAATTAACTTCTATGATTTTTCTGGTCAGACATTCAATGATCAAGATTACCGAAAACTGACTATCGAAACCTCAGCTTCTAAAACTAGAGATGCTGTGTTTTTGAATGGTGAACCCTTGGGGGTATTGCACTTCAAAAAAGACAAAGACGCGCTCAGACAACTTGGGCTACTCAAAACCGGAAAACTTACACCCGCCGACGCTATCATTGAAAGTAATTTCTCAGTGATTTGCGCTCAAATTGACCGTAATACCGTTGAATATCCCCAGAAATGGACGAAGGAATTTCAGGCTTTTGGGACTCAATTGGTTAATTCTGAACAACAGCAGATGATTGATAGTAGTGAGCCAATTCTACATCATATTAAAGAGCGTCCTACTTTCTTATTTTCTACAGAATCAAACAAAAAACTTGGAGTCATGGGCTTGGCTGTTGACAACCAGAAAGCTGAAACTGTGACTAAATGGTTAACTGCTCAAAAAGTTGAATGGGAGCAAGTACCAACAGGAGATGTTATCAGGGAAACTAAAAAAGGTCTAGCAGTATTTCACTTAGTCAGCAGTTCAATTTCCCCCAAAATTTTGGAGAACATGACCAAGAAATTTGGGTCAATTATTGAAACGGATAGTGACTATCAACAAAGAGTTAATTCCCTCGCCACACGACCGCAGTTTTTGAAACCACCATCTCAATCAGCATTGTCCCCGCCTCAACAAAGCGCTCAATTCCACCCAAACCAAGAGGTTCAAAATGTCGCCCCTCCCGTCATCAAAGGCAAACCGATTCCGATGAACTATCCTTTAATGATGCATGGTGAGCCGAACCCACTACCTGTAAATACTTGCATTGATGCCATGCGCGGATATGGCAGAACTCACACTACTAGAGCTTATGAGCCTTACAAACAGTATGGGTTTAAGGAAGGCGATATTGCTCTGGCGACAGGCATTGATAAGCAAGTCGCCTTTCGAGTCGGTAAGCAGTATCAAATCACACCTGATATGATTGCTGACCCCGTTTATCAACAGCAATGGGCTGACATGGAAAAGCACTCACCCAAGGCATTACCAGAATTATTCACCGAAAAACAGCAGGTGTGGGGACTACATCTAGAGCCATTGGGGGATTATGTGGACGGGAAAATAATCCCGTTTCCTGAACCACAAAACAGAGCCTCACCTAATCAAACAGTCCATACTCAATCAGTTACTATTGATGACTTGAGAAATTGGTATAATGCCGCAGATAAATTAGGGAAGTCGGAAAATTACAAAAAACGCATTGTAGAAGTTGCAAATGGGTTTAAAGCTGGTGAGCAATTATCAGCCGAAGCGTTGACAGTAATGAATAAAGATACATCTGAGCTTGAAGCCGTCAGTCGGCTGACTCAAATTGCTCAAAGGATTGGCATGGTCTGGGGTAAGTCTGATGAAAATGGCACTCAATTTCTTGGAAAGATTTATGATTTGGCTTTCAATACCCAGCAGAGAGATTTAACTATTTCGCAGAAAAATGGAGAGGTAATTTTCAACTTGCAATCAGGGAGAGTGCAGACTAATAAACTAACTTCACAGATATTGCAAACTTTTGAGGATGCTAATACTCAAATTGATAAAATATTAGCTAAATCTCAAACACAACAAATAGACTTATAAAGATAGATTTATCCTAGAATAGCCCTTTTCAGCAATAAAAAAGGAGAACAACGCTATGGAGACAGCTAATCTAGAGCAAGCACAGGTTTCTTATAATCAAGGTTTGACACATCTAAAATCAGGCAATTTAGATGCAGTTATCGAGTGTTTTAGAGAGGCATTACTACTTAATCCTAATTTTGCTGAAGTTCACAATACTATAGGACTAATTCAGTTTCAAATCGAAAAATATGAAAATGCGATTCAACTTTTCGATAACGCATTAGCAATGAATCCGAATTTTGCTGAAGCTTATAATAATCGAGGATTAGCTCGGTCAAAAATCTGTCATAAGTCAGAATTTCCCAAGGTGATTGAAGATTATACTAAAGCCATCGCTCTGAATCCAAAATTAGTCCAGGCTTATCTAAATCGGGCTGATACGTATAAAAATTTAACTGGTGACAACCCAGCAGCTATCTTAGATTACCATCAAGTAATTTCACTTGACCCAAACTGTTTATCAGCCTATATAAATAGGGCGAATATTTATTTTTTGTCTGGGGAATAAAAAAAATCACTTTTTGATTTAGAAAAGGCATTATCTTTGGATGCTGATTGTGCAGAAGCATACTGTGGACGAGGGATAGTCAGATTCCATCTGGGCGATATTGAAGGCGCTAAAAAATATTTATTTAAAGCTTTTGGTTTGTATGAGGCGCGAGGGAATATGATTTACTGTGCTTTTACTCGAAGTTTGATTATGGAGCTTTTTCGAGATCATGAAGTTTACAAAGATTTGTTTGGGGTTGAAAGTAGGATAGTCAAATCGAAAAAATAGCCACTTTTGTCGAGTGGCTACAAATTAGATTCTTTTTGCATTTCTTTGTGGGATCGCCCTTTGTTCAGTGTCTGTCTGTTTAATGCCTGTAGAATCCGCGAATGCTGTACGGCTACAAACTTAAGACATTTACATACCCAAAGGCAACGTTAGACGGCAGTTTGTCATTAGAAAGTCCAACACTAAAGGGAAGCTCGCTACTAGGTCAATTCCAGTGATTGAAGACTTGCGGCGGTTATTGAGCGAATACAATCATCGTGACTACCAGACGTGACCATCAAAACCCCAAAACCTCCAATCTATTTTTTGAGCATTGAGCATTGGGTGTTAGACATTGGGCGATGCCTTTGGCGGCAAGCTACGCAAATACAAGGGTCATAAAGTTTAGTTAATAGCGATAGAAAAATCGCTATTAACCTCACTTTTTGATCAGTCTATACAGTTAGTACCAGCATACTAACATTATTGTATAAACCTACCGATTTCCTAACTGCGCTGCTGATTCAGCGCTTTCCTTATCTGACTATCTTTTCATATTTCAAGACTTCAGTTATTAAATTTCACATTATCATTTCATATTTGACTAGCAACTGCATTGCATAACGGCGGCGGTAGTGGTGCGATCGCAGCGCAACGGAGCGACCTAGACACGCTACACCTTCATCTGATTGTTTTGATCGCTCTTGAGTTTGATCGTAATTCCTCCCCTGATTTCTGGAGTAACGAATTATTGACTACAAGACATGGCAGAGGGAATAAACAAACTTTGAGGAGATTGAGCTACAAGCATAATATTACCGTTACCATCAACGATCCATCCTTGAGCCTCCACAATCTGATCATCAGATTTGGTCATAGATGCAGTAGATGATTTATCCGTGATGGCTGTTGCTTGTGCGGGCAAATCTACCCAACTAGTAATCACTGCTCGTCCTCGCAACGGTTCATTAGGACTTTGGGGTAATCCACCGCGTCCTGTAGCGATAAAGCGGCTGGCGTTTTGTCCTCTTCTAGGAGTGCAACCTTGAGCGATTTGTTGGGATGCATCCACGAGGTTGAAGGGTAGTTGAATTAAGCCGCGACTGGGGTCAGTATCAGGACTGTTGATAGTTACTTCGCCACTCACTCCAAATTCCGAACTCGCTGTAATGTCGCTCTTTTCGGTTGGGCGTTTTTGCGGCAGAATACCAAAAATACCGTTTGTTGTAATGTCAACTCTACCACCAATCCCTGTGAAGGCGTTAGCGCTGATATCGCTATTTTCTTTGGGGACGGCGACAATGAAAGGGGTATTGATGGTGATGTTGCCGCCATTGCCACCGAATTCGCGATTCCCGGCAGTGGTGGAGATTTGACTGTTGCGACGGAGTAGTAGCAGATCCTGCACCGTTAGCGCAATATCTCCACCTTGACTGCTGTTTGCTATTGCCGAGAGGAAAGCTTTATTGTCGAGGGTAAGAGAGCCTGCTTGTACCTGTAAGTTGCCACTCTTCCCGGTTCCTTGGCTATCTACGGCGATACCCCCACCATCTGCGATCGCTAACCGCATCGGGTCAATGAAGATACTACCACCATTTCCACTAGAGCCAATCGCCGTGTTGGCAAACAACCCTGCTTCTGGGCGAACAGGATCAATTGTAGCCTTGGCTTGTTCCTCACGAAAAACTTTAGCAACAGAGTTAAAGCGATCGCTGAAGGTGGAATCACTGCCTGAAATAGTGATCCGGTCTTTAACTTTGACGGCGATGTTACCTGCATCGCCGCTGTTGAAGGCAGTGGTAAGAAATTGCCCACCATTTGTTACTTCAAGCACATTAGCATTAACAGTGATATTACCACCCTTGGAGCCGCTTTGGCTGCGGGCGCTCAAAACCGCCCCATCTGATACACGTAAGATACCAGTAGTAACGCCCAGTTCACCACCATGTCCACTGGCTCCTTTGTTGGTGGTCGAAAACAACCCACTAGAGAATCCGCCTGGACGACCATCTTCAAGGACTGGGAACGAAGCAACTCCAGAGAGTTCAACAGAATCTGTTGCATTGACCAAAATATTTCCTGCATTTCCCCGTCCTTGAGTGCCAGCTGCTAGTTCAGCGCCACCCGTTACAGAAAAAGACCGGGATGAGATGTCGATATCACCACCTTTGCCGACTCCTCCACGGTTTACAGCACTGAAGATATTAGTGCCACTACCTGCCAGAGAAACCGAATCTTTAGTTTGCACAAATACGTTACCAGCATTCCCCTGTCCACTAGTACTCGAAATTAGTGCAGCGCCATTGTTCAAAAAGAGTGAGCCAGCAGTAATATCGATCTCGCCACCTTTGCCTACCGCTTCAGGAAATACATTACTGAGGATACCAGTGCCACTGCCTGCTAGAGAAACCGAATCTTTAGTTTGGACAAATACGCTACCAGCATTTCCCTGTCCACTAGTACTAGTTTCCAGTTGAGCACCATTGGTCAAGGAGAGTGAACCAGCAGTAATATTGATATTGCCACCCTTGCCATTGCCCAAAATTCCTTGATCTGTTACCAATCCCAAAAATCCCAAAGCCTCGAACTGGCTAGCTGAGAACCCTCCCACACCGCTGTAAATGCTACTTGGTACAGGGACAGGGATACCACTTATTTCCCCCACACCGTCCAATAAAACTGCACTATCAGCTTTAATAGTTACGTTTCCTGCATTCCCCTGTCCACCAGTCAGGGTATTCAATTGAGCGCCATTGGTTAGAGAAAATGAACCTGCGGTGATATTGATGTCGCCACCATTGCCAATGCCCACACTTCCTGGAATTGCTACTTTTATCACCCCGCTGTAAGCCCCGCTACCTCTAGGAAAGCCATCTATTACCCGCACACCATCAAAGGAAACTGCACCATCAGCTTTAATCGTCACATTTCCTGCATTCCCCTGTCCAGGAGTGGCAGTAAGTAGAGCAGCGCCATCAATTAAGGAAAGGGAGTCGGCGGTGATATTGATGTCACCCCCCGTTCCTACTCCTACAACATTGCTAGAGATGTAAGTGCCACTTGCAAGGGAGACTCTACCTGATGCCTGTACAAATACGCTGCCTGCATTCCCTTTTCCAAGGATGCTGGTAACTAGAGCAGCTCCATCAGTTAAGGAAAATGTCTTAGCTTTAATATTGATATTGCCACTATTGCCGACTGCTCCACTAGCTACACTGTTGAGCATGTTGCTATTTGTGAGAGAAACCGAGTCCGATGCTTGCACAAAAATACTACCGCCATTCCCCTGTCCATATGTGCTGGCAGACAGGGAAGCGCCATTAGTTAAGGAGAGTGACCCAGCGATGATATTGATGTCGCCACCATTGCTGCCGACTACTTCTTTTGCTACACTGCTGCCGATAAAGCTATTGTTTGCAAGAGAGACTCTACCCGAAGCTTGCACAAATATGTTACCGGCATTCCCCTGCCCAGATGTGCTGGCAAACAGGTTAGCGCCATCACTTAGAGAAAGCGCCCCAGTAGTAATATTAATATCACCACCATTGCCGACCGCTTCATTTTGTACAGGGCTGCCAATGATGCTATTGATGAGAGAAACCGAGTCAGAGGCTTGCACAAATATGTTACCTGCATTCCCCCGTCCAAGGGTACTAGCAATTAGGTTGCCATCAGTTAAGGAAAGTGTTTTAGTTTTAATGTTGATGTCGCCACCCAAGCCTTCTGCTGCAGTTCCTACAGCGCTGAGAATGTTGCTATTTGTGAGTGAAACCGAGTCAGACGCCTGCACAAATACGCTGCCAGCATTCCCCTCTCCATATATACTGGCATCCAGTTTAGCGCCATTGGTTAAAGACAGCGACCCGGCAGTGATATTGATGTCACCCGCATTGCCTATCGCTCCGTTGTCCACAGAGGTGTAAACTGCACTAACACGTCCGTTATTCACACCATCAATAGTGACAGCATCACGGACATCAATATTCACATTGCCAGCATCGCCACGCCCAGCAGGGGGATCAGAAGTTCCCCGAACTAAGGTTAGCAGTTGAGCGCCATTGGTCAAAGACAGCGACCCGGCAGTGATATTGATGTCGCCACCCGCTCCGACTGCTCCTGTTTCTACAGTGCTGTAGATGTAACTATTCACCAAAGAGACAGAACCTGATGCCTGCACAAATACGCTGCCAGCATTCCCCTTGCCAAAAGTGCCGCTCTCTAGATAACTACCATTGCTAAGAAAAAGTGACTCAGCATTAATACGAATACTACCACTGTTACCAGATGCATTATATACTGAATCCCATATTGAACTTGCATCAACTTTGATTGCTCCCGTTACGTTGAGTGTAATATCTCCTGCCTGACTATCCACAGATCCTA
The DNA here is from genome assembly GCF_017115065.1 of Nostoc sp. JL23. Classification (NCBI taxonomy): domain Bacteria; kingdom Bacillati; phylum Cyanobacteriota; class Cyanophyceae; order Nostocales; family Nostocaceae; genus Nostoc; species Nostoc sp. JL23. Next base: position 36,234 of record NZ_JABXKN010000094.1, on the reverse strand, counting down.
AAGATGGTCGTATTCCTCCCACAAGCTCGCTCATTCCACCAATATTTAGATTTCGCCCGTAGATGGCAATGTTGCCGCCATCTCCAGCAGCGACATCTAATCTAGCTGCGTTAGTAACAGACACATCTGTTCGCTCTACTCCCTCGGGAAAACTCAGACTTAGATTATTACCATCCATATTTAGTCCAACTGTTCCTGCTGCTGCTAACCCCCCTAATTCAACTCTCCCACCATAAGCATTTAACTTGCCGCCATCTATGCTGACATTACCGCCCATTAGCAGCAAACTTTTACCATCTCCTACTCGTAAACCAAATGCATTGAAGCCTGCTGGATCTGTTCCTGCAAATGTAACTGAGCTATTTTCAATAGTTGCGTTTTGATTAATCTGATTAAACAGCAATGCTGAAGGATTAATAGTCAACAATGGTGAAGGGATATTTTTCTCAGTAGCGCTAAAAAATCCTCGATTTCCAAATTGCAGTGCATTAGCTGTAGTCCCAACAAAAGAACCACCAATATTTAATTGAGAATTTTGACCAAAAATAATCCCCGACGGATTAATCAGAAACAGGTTGGCAGCACCATTAGCACGAATCAAACCATCAATATTAGAAGCTGAACCACCAGTTACTCTACTGATGATATTTTGAATATCTGTAGCATTATTGAAGAAAGCAGTGCCGCCATTCGGAACAGAGAACTCCCCAAAACTGTGAAACAAATTACTTCCTGCTTGCGTACCTCCAGTGATATTGAGGGAGCTGCCATCTGGTGTAACGATGGAATTATTAGGTAAGGTGTTATCCGGGGTAATTTGGGCAAAGACATGCTCTTGCAAAGAAGCAATTAACACACCTCCCACCAACAAACTACTACACCAACACCGCCAATTTTGAGTTAATCCTGACATAGCACTCCCCAATAAATCCACCGTGTGACTAGCTTTTTTTTTCCAGCGTAGTAATCCTGTAGAATGGGCTTCCTAGCAATGTTTTGCAAGCCAACTGCATTGAATTAAATCAACCCAATTATCTTATCAAAGCTCCTTTGATTGATTTGGCACTCCAAAAGTTTGCTAACTTTATCTTTAGCTTTATTAAACAACTTTTATGCGAAAGTGAGTTATCTTTACAAGACTTTACGTTTTGACTTGCTCAATGTCACTACTGAGAAATCCGGGTAGCGAGTCAGGTTAACGGCAAAAGAATATAGCTTGAAACGCGATTGCACTATCCTCTTCTTCCCTTGCAGGTGTTCTTGCATTCTTTTATAGGTAAATTACTATACCTAATGCAAGCTTAACCCCTGCTGGGTAAGGCTTCAGGGGGTATCAGTTATTGGCGAAAATCTGCACAAAAGCAAAACAACCATCAATCAGTGCTAAACCAGTCCAATAACCCCACTATGCAAGGGTTACAGTCATTTTCGGCTGTGCAGCCGAAGAAAGGTGCGATCGCACTTAGGGGTTCATTTTGGCTGGATGCTTTGCTATGTGAGCTTTTACCTAGATATCGTCTAATTCCCTTTTCCCGACATCCCCGCCCACATGGATGTCTGTTTTCCTGTAAAGCTGGTGAGTCGATATGTCTACTAAGTATTTTGTCTTTTTAGCTCTTGTATCAATAATTGGCAACGTTTACTAGCTTCTTTGGCTCGCTGCATTAAAATTTTACTTTGTCCTCGATTGTGTTTACTAGTTTCAACTGCTTGCTGACTGAACTGTGCAGCTTGTTTACCAAGTTCTTGAATACGAGTTTTTAATTGTTCTACAGTTTTCATTCGCCCTCCAGTTCTATTCTCGACGTTCGTTTACTACAATCTCCAACTTATTTAGTATGTCTTCAAGTGTTGTCAAACTCGCTTCACGACCTTGCGCTCTTAAAGTACGAATATTATTGATTGTCTTTAGTGCTTCAGAACCGCCAACCACGCCAATTATTTCAGAATCAATAAATCTTTTTGAGAGTATCGTTTAATTGAGCTTTTGTTTAGTATGACTTTCAGAGAGTAGCAGATTCAGGTAAACTGTTGTAAATTAGCCGCGGCGAAACAGAGCTTCTAGATAAACCTGGGAAACACGGCGATCTCCATCAGCATTTTGCAACAGAAACAGTGAGATAGCTGCGGTAATAAGGCGATGTTCATCCCAATCAGGATGCTGTTCTAGATAGCTGTTTAAAGACTGATGTAATGTTTCAGGAAGATTAGTCAAGATGTTTTGGGTTGAGTTCATGCGATCAAAGCTTCCGAAAAAGCAAATCAATAGGGACAATAAACTAGAGGTGATGCAGTAATTGTCCTGTCTCACCCCATTCTTTAGTTGTCAAACCACCTGTGCTAGCAACTGAATAGTTTTATACAGTCGATGTTCAAGATGGAATAGACGGCAAAGGCTAGTCGATTTATTGTGTGCTGACTGGCTTGGTTTGTCAATGTTGCAAAATATTAAACATAAATATAGAAAAAATAAATAATTACGTGAAAGCTAGGGTTAAAGATAGATTTTCTTTACGCAACTTAACAATAACTCCGTAAGACAGACTGATGGCTACAGTCATGACAAAATCCCCAGTGGATGAATAGAAGCCGATTATCTTGTCAAACAACTGTGGAAAACAGTAGAAGTAGCTGTGGAAAGTCTGTGGAATCAGTTAGAAAAAGTAGAGCTAATGATAAGAATTGCAAAAAGTTCTAATGTAATAATGTAAGCTCTGCGATTGTCAGGGGCTAAAAATACAGTAGATCCTATGCTACAGACAAATCTTCGGCTCAGTGACAACTCAAGTGGAAAAATTCTTTTCGTGTCACAGTGGAATAACCTTGTGTGTAATTAACAACTTCCTTTGACGGCTATAAATCAAAGTCAAGGCTGAAGGTTTCGCTTGAAGAATCTTCTTCTTTCTCTTGTGCAAATGGAGTTGAAGTCATTGAAGGAAGTTTGTTCTCGTCAGTAGTAATCGGCGTGAAAGCTACTTGTTGTGTGGCTAATCCAGCCTTAATGAAAACAAAATAGCAATCAATAATGAAGTAAAGCGTCTCCAGGTAACTTTTACCTAGTTGTTGGGACTCTGCAAATATGCGTTCTCGATAGTTTTCTTTAAGCCGAATTTTTATCGGAGCTAAGTCAAGTTTTTCTGTCATTGTCATCACTTAATAGATGTAGTAGGCGAATTCTTGCTGCTGATGGCTTTTGCCATTTCTAAAAGCCCAAAGACGTTAGCTTCTACCGGGTTGTCCAGTATTTTGAACCCGTTCTTCTCTAAAAGCTTCTTAAATCCTGGTAACAGGCAACCTCCACCTATCGCCCAGATTTCATCCCCCTGGTGCTTGGCATCAAGTGTCAGATTCACCACTTTCTTCAAGTATTTCTCATACCAATCTTTCAAACAAGCACTGTATATATCTTTGATATCGATATCACGGCTGTACCTGGTATGCCCCATTTCCAGACAAAATCGGATTTTGGAGGCATCCCCAATTTTCCCGCCATTTAAATGCTTCATCTTTTGGGAAATATCATTGATGAGAACTTCTACGCCTGTGGGGTAGGCGGTGTGAACTTCTCGTTTCCCTTGGTTGTAACGAGAATACAGAGTTGTGCCATTGCCAAAATCTAAAATGGTTAATTTTTTCGGTAGTTGATGCCCAAACAATGCACCCATCCCCTCTAGCACAACTTTCAGGACTTCGATCTTCACGTCTGATTGTTTGCCAGCAAGTATTGGCTGATATTCTCCATTGAGTACTTTTTGTAGTTCGTCAGCCAGACCAACATCATGTAAGCTGACGACTAATTTTAAATGCCAAGCCTTACGGTGTGGTAGATGTGCCAATGCACCCAATAAAGTCAATAATGCGTTGTTGACTTTATTTTCATTATTGTCGGTGTTGCGGTCAAAATAATTCCCTGTCCGGTAAGCTGACTCTCCAACTGTATAAGCACTACCGTTGAAAACTACACGCCCTGGAACATCTTCCATCTCGGCATTGGTTATATAACTGGGGACACGAACTACTTCAAAGCCATCGACTAAAAGTTTGAGACTTCCATAACCGTTATCGAAACCCGCAGGAAAAATTTTTTGTAACGTGTGAATGTTTGACATCTGCTCCAAGTAATACACTTTAAGTTGGGAAAATTATCTGTTCAAGTGATCTGCAAGAGCAAGAGAAAGAAGAATAAAATAACTTCCCCTTCTTTTCTTAATCTCAAGAGCTTATCATAACCCCTTGGGGGCTAAGTGGGGTACAAAATGTTAATTAGTCAAATATGCCCCATAAAGCCCCCATAAAGCCCCCATGTGGGAGTCAAATTTTGCTCAAGCCTCTAAACTACTTTGGGGTACACAAAGCCCCCATATAGCCCCCATAATTTTTTTTGAAATCTTTTCTATCAACGCAGCAAAAATTAATTTAGATCATCGTTGACTCTTTGATTTATACTTAACTGTCAATTTTTTGTTGAAAAGCAATTCAGTTTTGATCTCTAACTTCTTGCTGACTACGTAACGAGTGGGTTACTACTTGCTGACAGGTTCAACTTTCTCAACTGAATTATCATTCACACCCAAAGTTAATTCCAAAGGGGTTCTTTGGGGGTAAGCTTTTACTACTTGCCGATAAACATCATAATTAGTAGGTAGTGTCTTCTGTAAATTACCCACTCCGTAGGTCAGTTTGTACTGAACATCTTTCATCAATTCAGGTTTGCCTGCCTCTTCTGGAGATTTTTTGCGTTGTTCAACTTCATCAACACTTGGTCGCGGCGGTAAAGTAGGCCACCATAACCCCCGGTCATCTGGCCCAACAACTGCTCCTGCCGGTTTCAATCCATTCCGATTCAACACTGAAGTATTCGCAAAGGTTTCAATACGTGGTTGTGGTTGACTAGTTAAGTTATTCGCATACTTGACTTGCCAGGAGTAACTGGTGAGTGCTGTAGCTTCATACTGTTCAGCAGTAGTAGTGCTGCAACTATTAAGCGTGAGCGCCGTTAGTGCAGTCATTATTGAGGGTAAAAATTTCAGCTTTTGCATTATCAATCGTAGATATCTTTTACTAATCACTCTTGATCTTGGTGTGTGCCATCATTGCTGCCAAGGAGAAGGAATCGCTGTTGTCGAAATCACTTCTCCCGTTGTTAATCTGATAGCTGTCTTCTCACAATTAGGACATTGGATTTTAACCTGAATAAGTGAAGGATGGCCTTTGTATTCTTCCATCACAGGCTCTCCAGTATATTCGCTAATTATTGCCTGTTGGCAGTGCCAATACTCGAATATGACACGCCCCACTGAGGAGTTACAATCCAAAAACTGGATATATTGACAGCGTTCTGATGGTAACTCTTCATCATCACTCTTTGTCAATTGACCCTGTTGCTTAGGCTGTTGCGGTGATGTGGATTTTCTCTTGTCAGAAGAGGTACGTTCTGCTTTACTTTTCTCTAAATGTTGCGGTTTTTCAGCAGCGTTCGGTTTTGACCTTAAAGGAAATATCACCTCTGCTTGGGCTGGCTGCTCAACTGACGGCGGCTCATTAATGGGAGTAATGCCAGGCTGAGAGGTTGGCTGCTGTTTCTCTACTGGTTTATAAGCAACAAGGTCAAGCTTTGGGCTTTGGTCGTTGGGTTTTGGCTGTTGTTTAGGTAGCTTGGGCGATCGCTCGGTAGACTTCATCAGAACTTTTTATGTGGACTTTGGGAAATAAGTTTATTTTAAGCGCCAATTTATTTCACTAAATCGCTCCTCATCGCCAGAATGAAAGTATAGTTAGCTTTTTAGGCAACAAGCAATTTGGAGCATTAGTTTTTCATTACTTTGGTGTAAAACTTGTGAAAATCTTTGCGGTCTACTTAAATTGTCATAGAATCAGTTCATTCTGTAACTAATATATATATGTTTTTTCATCAAAAATCGCATAGTACTAAGAAAATATGATTATCGCAGTTACTAATCAAAAGGGAGGAGTAGCCAAGACAACCTCTACTATTGCACTAAGTGGATTGCTGGCAGAAAGTTCCTCCTGCCTTGTAGTTGACTTTGATCCCCAAGGCAATTTAACCACAGGTCTAGGAATCAAGATTCAGCCAGGGCAGATGACTGCCTATGAAGTACTTACAGATCGTAAACAGAGCGCATCTGAAACTATTATTGACACCGAGTATGGAATCAAGCTGATTCCGGCTGACATATCTCTAGCATCTGGAGAAAAGCAAATTTTGACCTCGGCAGATAATAGCCGAATCCTGAGAAAGAAATTGAATCCTTTACGGCAAGAATTTGCTCATATCCTCATTGATTGTCCACCTAGCTTAGGGATGTTGACTCTAAATGCACTAATGGCAGCAGATGCAGTCTTGATCCCCGTTCAATGTCAGTTCTTTGCTTTGGAAGGCTTACGACAATTATTGGAAACTATCGAAAGTCTTCGTGATGAAGACACTCACCCCAATTTGCAAATTTTAGGAGTCTTGCCTACAATGGCAGACCGTACACTCACGACCCAAGATGCTCTCAAAACTCTTAAAACTAAACTCCCTGGGGTCAAAATTTTTGAACCAGTTCCTAAGTCTGTTCAGTTTCCAGAGTCTAACTTGGCGCGTCAACCAATTCATCGGTATACCACAGAAAGAAAATTGATTGAACCTTATCAAGAAATCGTCAGAGAAATGGCAGAACAGGAGTAATATGGCGAAGCGGCGCTTGTCAATGGCAGATGAAATGGAATTTCCGAATAAAACCAAACAATTCCTGGACTTAGTAGGAGTTACCAAGAATCCTCAACTTTCGGAAAACGAATCTATTGAACAATCTTTATTAATAACTCAAATTCACCTAGCGGCTCATCAGCCTCGGCGTTATTTTTCAATTCAAGGAATGGAAAGCCTAGTTGCTTCTATCCGTGAACATGGCATCTTGCAGCCACTGCTTGTCCGACCGTTAGAATCCGGTAATTATGAATTGATCGCTGGTGAACGTCGCTACCGTGCTGCTCAAACTCTTGGAATGGAGCAAGTTCCGGTTATTATCCGCCATCTCAATGACCAAGATGCTTTCCAAGTCGCCCTCCTCGAAAATTTGCAACGGGAAGATTTAAATCCGGTTGAGGAAACTGAAGCTATTTTGCAACTGCTATCTATCCGCTTGGAATGCTCTGAAGGAGAAGTTATTTCCCTACTCAATCATATTGCTAACCTCCAAAAGCAAAAAACAGAAACTACGAACAACGTTGTTCGTAACCAATGGGAAATGGTAGAAAAGATATTTTCAGTAATAGGTAGGGTGACTCCAGACAGTTTTCGTAGTCATCGCCTACCTTTACTAAATTTACCTAAAGATGTTCTAGAAATTTTGCGCCAAGGACAACTAGAATATACCAAAGCCCGTATTATCGCTCAATTGAAAGACGAAGATCAGCGACATCAACTTCTAGTGAAAACTATTGAAGAAAATCTTTCAGTTAGAGATATCAAAAGTTACATTCAATCAGTTCAACCTCCTAAGTCTTCTCAGCCGAATATCCTGACTAATCGGATGAAGGAAGCCTATCAGCGAGTTAAGCAAGCTAAAGTCTGGGAAGATCCTAACAAAGCAAAAGTTTTAGAGAAGTTATTAGGGCAAATTGAAGCTTTATTAGAGTAAAATCTACGGTTTTTTACAACATATTTTACTCTTACCAACCTTTGAGGCGTAGCTTGCATAGCTTGCGCTCATAGTCATCGTATAGCGAAGCAGCATTTTTGACTTTCTCATCTAATATTACTGTAATCTCAAAAAAATATAGTATTCATGTACTATATTCATCTGAATTCCAGTATTATAATGATGTGCGGCATCTGATCATAAGCAATGTCCACTCCTCCTAATCTTTCTCCTCAACAAATAAACGCCTTTCCTCAACACGAAACAATCACCGGAGTCGTAGAACGTTTAACTTTTTACTCTGCTGAATCGGGTTACACAGTGGCAAGACTGACCCGCCCCCGTAGCACCGAACTGACAACAATTGTCGGCAGCTTTGCCAATATTCAGCCAGGTCAGACTTTACAGCTAACTGGTTTCTGGCGTGACCATCCACAATTTGGGCCACAGTTCCAGGTAGTTAATTATCGAGAAACCAAACCAGCCACTCTCACCGGAATTAAGAAATATTTGGGCAGTGGTTTAATCAAAGGCGTGGGCCCAGTCACAGCCAAGCGTATCGTCACTCACTTCGGTTTAGAAACGCTCGACATTATCGAAAACCAGATTGAGCGGCTGATTGAAGTTCAGGGTATTGCCAAAAAGGGATCACTCTCATTAAAAACGCCTGGTCAACTCAAAAAGCCATCAAAGAAGTGATGGTATTTCTCCAGGGGCATGGTGTTTCTACCACTTATGCTGTGAAGATTTACAAGCAATATAAGGATGAAGCGATCGCCACTGTTACCAAAAATCCCTACCAGTTAGCAGCCGACATCTACGGTATTGGTTTTCTAACTGCTGACAAGATTGCACAAAATATCGGAATTGCGCCTGAGTCAGAATTTCGTTACCGTGCGGGGATTATCCATTGCCTAAGTGTTGCTGCCGAAGATGGTCACTGTTACCTGCCACAAAGCGAACTGATTGAGTCGGTAATCAAACTGCTGACTACCGAATCTCATCAGCCCACAGAAGAAGGGGTTGCGATCATTATTAAAGATATGGCTCTTGTAGAGGACCTGATTAGAGAGCGGGATGAAGAAAAAAGGCTACTTTGCTATAAGCCGACTTACTTTCATACGGAACAGAATTTAGCTCAATTGATACGCCAACGCTTGGAAAATCCTGTTGGCACTGACATTGAGCGTGTGCGTGATTGGATTGAGCGCTTTACTGCTAGCCGGAAAATTCAGCTTTCAGAACAGCAACGCCAAGCTGTAGAAACAGCAGCCTATTCCAAAATCATGATTTTGACTGGTGGCCCTGGCGTTGGAAAGACCTTCACAACTCACACCATTGTCAGCCTGTGGAAAGCAATGGGTAAATCTATTGCGTTGGCTGCACCCACTGGACGGGCTGCTCAACGCTTAGGTGAAATGACTGGGCTGGAAGCTAAAACCATACATCGCTTGTTAGAATTTGACCCCCGCTCAAGGGGTTTCAAGCGCGATAGCGAAAATCCTTTGCCTCACACGGCAATTATCGCTGATGAAGCTTCGATGCTTGATTTATTTCTGGCTTACTCCTTGGTTAAAGCAGTATTGGCTGGCGCTCTACTGTTGTTGGTGGGTGACATTGACCAGTTACCATCTGTGGGCCCAGGTCAAATACTCGCTGATTTGATTAATTCTGGTCGTGTGCCAGTAGTGCGGTTAAGTCAGGTGTTCCGCCAAGCTCAACAGAGCGCAATCATCTCTGCTGCTCACCAAATTAATCGAGGAATTTATCCCACAATCGAGCCAATCTCTGACAATCCTGTGTCTGATTGTTTGTGGCATGGCGGCGGTCATCAGCCTGAACATGGAGTGCAAGCAATCTGCGAATTGATTACAGACTTGCTTCCCGGCTTAGGTTACAATCGGGCCACTGATGTCCAAGTGCTTTGCCCGATGACACGGGGAGTAGTCGGGACTCGCAACCTAAACACAGTCTTGCAGCAGTTGATTAATCCACCCAGCCCCAACAAGGTGGAGATTAACAGAGGTGGAAATTTATTACGCGAGAGCGATCGCATCATCCAGCTAACCAACGACTACAACCGTGAAGTTTTCAACGGCGACTTGGGAATTATCCTCACCATTGATACTGTCGAGCAGGAAGTTACAGTACTGTATGGTGAGCGGACTGTGGTTTACGATTACGCTGACCTTAATGAAATTGCCCTTGCCTGGAGCATTTCGATTCATAAAAGCCAAGGCTCAGAATATCCGGTGGTGATTCTGCCAATCTATATGCAGCACTATATGATGTTGACCCGGAACCTGTTTTACACCGGGCTGACCCGTGCCAAGAAGTTAGCGATCGTGGTTGGAGCAAAAAAAGCGATCTCTCTAGCGGTGCGCTCTACTGATGACCAAAAGCGCTACACACGGTTACAGCAGAGGTTACTTCAAGCAGGACTGAATTGTTAAAAATAAAAAAGTTTATTGAATTATTTGATTTATACTTTTAAATCCCCCGGTAAAAAAAGCCCATAAGTTTGTATGTCCAGCCTCAGTTCAGATATGGTTCGCATCTATTTGCAGGAAATTGGTCAGTATCCTTTATTGAAGCCAGACGAAGAAATTGCTTATGCTAGGCAGGTACAACAGATGATTGCCATTGAGCAATCTAAAAATGAACTCATCCAACAGCTAGACCGGGAACCAACAATGACAGAATTAGCCAATGCTGTTGAAAAAACCGAAACACAAGTCCGAGCAGCACTACACCTTGGTCAAAAAGCTAAACAGAAAATGGTGACAGCTAACCTGCGACTCGTAGTATCTGTTGCCAAGAAATACCAGAACCGCAATTTGGAATTTCTAGATTTGATCCAAGAAGGAGCAATCGGTTTACAAAAAGGTATAGAAAAGTTTGATCCCAACCGGGGCTATAAGCTATCAACCTACGCCTACTGGTGGATTAGTCAAGCTATAACCAGAGCAATTGCAGAACAATCGCGCACTATTAGATTGCCTGTTCATCTGACTGAAATACTTAATAAAATCAAGAAAGTGCAGCGAGAAAGCTTTCAAAAACTCGGTCGCCATGCCACTGCTGAAGAAATCGCAAAATCATTAGACCTCAGCCCAGATAAGCTTCGAGAATATCTCGCCGCCTCTCGTACAGCCATCTCTTTAAATAAACAAGTTGGAGATGAGAAAGAGACAGAGTTGGGCGAAATTTTAGCAGACGTTGGCGCTTCACCAGAAAAACTGCTCACTCAAGAACTTTTATCCCAAGACGTGGCTAAATTCTTAGCACCACTGACACCTATTCAACGTCAAGTGTTGACTTTAAGCTTTGGACTGGAGAATGATCAGCATTTCAATCTAGCTCAGATTGGCCAACAGCTAAACCTCAGCCGAGAGCGGATTCGTCAAATCCAGGTAAAAGCTATAAGTATTCTCCGCCATCATCAAAATGACATTCAAGAGTATTTATTTGATTAAGTAGAATTACTTTCGTCAGATGATGCACGGATCTTGTAGAACTAAGACGAAAAACTATATTAAAGAAGTAAGTCCACAACAGTAATCAGTCAATGCCCAGTAAAACAATTGATGTCCGAGAGTACACCGTTAGAGCGCACAAGCGGGAAATTCACACTCGCGTTTTCAACTTCGTATGTAAGCAGTGCGAACAACCCACACAACGAGAAACCTTTGGTGTTCGACCTCTATATTGCGAGAAATGCCGCCCTCCCCAACCACCCAAGAAATCAGTAGTCCCTCTCAAGAAGAGAAAACCCAGAGCTATGACTTACAAGAGTGATATCAATTTGGCAAAATAGAGAACACTTTTAGAGCAAACAAGATGCCTTCTAAGTAGTTATTCTAAAAGCATCTTGGATGTGTTTTTAGCAATGAAAACGATTTCATTGCTATTATCGATGTATTGATCCCGTGATGTTGTACATATTTAGCTAGCAGCAGGTTTGATGAGCTAGTTGCATCATGATCAACAAAAAAATGTACTCATGGTACAAGGGATAGCGGTTTTGGTGAAATTAAAAGTTTATGGAAAGTCAATCACAATTACAGCCTCCTCCTGAAACCTTTCTTGCTCCCCTGTTGTCATTACGAGACTATTATGCTCCGATTGTGGAGAAGTACGAAAAGTTATACATACAAGCTTTAGCAAATCTCAATCACGTAGAAGCATTGTTGTCTGTCTGGTCTGATAACGGTCAGAAGCCAACCCTGGAGGAGATTAATCAGCCAGTTGCTTCTAGTTTAGAAAACTTGCCCCTTGAGGATAACGATTTCACGCCAGAGCCAAAAGTCAACTTGGTAAAGCCTGTTAGTTCTCAACTGCATCTAACAGAGAATTCGTCTTCTGCAAAGCAAGATATTAAAGCACCGATAGTCATTAGTGAGCCAGCCCTTCTTGCTTTAGAAAATTTATCGTTGATTAACAGCGATGCCTGTGATGATCTGCCCCTACGCACTCCTGACGTGTCAGTCAACTTGGTAGAACCTATCAATCCTGAGATTGCTCCAGCAAATGATTTAGAGTTAGAAACTCCATTCCCAGAATTTCAAAATATCGAGATGCCTTTAATAGTAAATGAGGTAGTTCCAGATACACCCGAAGATAATTCGTTACCAGTAAATAGCGATAACATTACTGAATCCGAAGTGAAGTTGGTAGAGCCGAGTCAGGCTGAAGCCTCACAAACAAATAATTTAGAAATAAATGAATCATCCTCGACATCTGGTGAAGCCGACGAGCCACCAGCGCCAACATCAAAAGAGATAGAGACACAACAAGAAACTTTAGAGAAATCCCTCTTGTGGTCAGAAATTCCAATGTTGCCGGAATATCAATCTCTCAACCGCACCGAAGCGATCCTAAAGGTATTGCAAAAACACAGGGGTACTGTATGTCACATAGATTTTGTGGTGCGATCGCTCTATGGTGATTTAGAACCAGATATTTTCAAACTAGTAAAGGGCAGAGTTCAATCTACATTAACTTATGGCAGAGAAAGCGGTAAATGGTCGCTTGTTCCTGGTAAACCAGGTTCTTTTACCCTAGATTTAAAATTGCTTAACTCGAATCGTACTAGTTCTTTTAAGAAGAGCAAAAACAGAAAACCTGACCCACAGACACAAACTAATACTATACCAATGCAAGGAGAATTTTCCGGGCAGTTTTTGATTGATGCGCTGACCTCTTTGTTGTCACAAAATCCGGGTAAAGTTTTCAATGTGGCGGAAATTATCGAAGAATTATATGGAGAACTTGATCCATCAGATGTCATAGAAGTAAAGCCCAAAGTCCTGAACGAATTATCGCGAGGGCATCGCACAGGAAGATTTTCAAGAGTACCTGAAGAAATCGGACTTTATACCTGGGACTCAAAGTTATTGCAACAGGTAAGTGCTAGCTAAAATATTAAAGTTCTGCTAAGGCGATCACCACTCAAAATGGAAGATTCGCAGACTCAAATTTGAGCCAGGATTCAAATTACTCGTTGGCCTAAGCTAACCGACAGGATTCCACAACGGCTGATGCACAATGCAAATGTCATACCATTTGCCATGTCATTTCCTGCCCCGCCCCCAAAGGTACAAGCCCAGATTCCATAAATGGAACTTCATCAGGAACGCGCCAAGTCGTTTTGGACAAGGTAATTCGCTCGGTATTACGCGGCAGTTGATAAAAATCTGGGCCATAGAAGCTAGCGAACGCCTCCAATTTATCCAGGGCTTTCACGCTTTCAAATGCTTCGGCATACAACTCAAGGGCGTGCAGAGCTGAAAAGCATCCCGCGCAGCCACAGGAACTTTCTTTGCTGGTGCGGGTATGGGGAGCGCTATCGGTACCTAGAAAAAACTTCGGATTCCCTGATGTTGCCGCTTGCAACAAAGCCTGACGATGCTCCTCCCGTTTCAAAATGGGCAGGCAATAAAAATGGGGGCGAAGGCCGCCTTTGAACAGGGCATTACGGTTAAACAACAAATGTTGTGGCGTAATTGTTGCCGCGATGGTGTTGGCAGACAGGACATACTGCACCGCATCGGAGGTGGTGATATGCTCAAGCACCACCCGCAGGTTGGGAAATCGCTGCTTGAGGGGGATTAAATGTCGCTCGATAAACACCTTCTCGCGATCGAACGTATCAACATCGTTATCGGTCACTTCTCCGTGCAGTAATAACGGCATGTCCACCTGCTGCATCGCTTCAAAGACGCGATCACCCTTCCGAATATCCGTCACACCGGAGTCTGAGTTGGTCGTTGCACCGGCTGGGTAGTACTTGACCGCTTTGATAAACTGGGATTCTTTCGCCCGGAGAATGTCGTAGGGGCTGGTGTTGTCGGTGAGGTAGAGTGTCATCAATGGCTCAAACTGTTGTCCCTCTGGAATGGCGGCGAGGATGCGTTCGCGATAAGCTGCCGCATCTGCCACCGAGCGGATAGGGGGCTTCAAGTTCGGCATGATGATCGCGCGGGCAAACTGACGCACCGTGTAGGGCAGAACCGCTTTCAGTGCTGCACCGTCGCGGAGATGCAGATGCCAATCGTCAGGTCGGGTGATGGTAAGCTTTTGCATCCTTTCATTATAAAACGGCAACAAGGACCTCATGAAAATAGGGGCGATCGCTATCTATGAGACTGTACTGAATGGCACTAAGAAAAGCCGAAACCCTTGCGGTTTAAGCAGTTTGCAATTGCTTGCGTAATTCATGCCGGGGTTTGGTCATCAAGGGGTAAATTTTTGGGCGACGTTTACGGACTCGTGGTTCACTACGACCTGGGCGTTCTGGAACAGTCTTATGAGCAATAACTTTTAGCAAAGTGTGATAAAGTCGGAAACGTCTTTGATCAGAAGCAGCTGATAATTTGGGAATAAAGTTAATTAAATGGTGGCGAGTACCTTGCTTTCGATTTGCGTAATGGAGGAGTGGTGTAAGTAGTTCCAGCCGACCACATCAAACTACGAAGTAAATTGTAAGCCAGCAAAAAAACGAAAATTTCTTTACGTACCATTGAAGGTGTTTTACATCGTAGAACATCCATACCCAAGGTAGTTTTTATATGTCTTAAATCTAGCTCAACATCCCAACGTTTACCGTAAAGCCCAACAATTTCAAGAGTAGAATAAGAAGATTTCTCTAAAAGAGTAGTAATTAAGCTGACTTGTTGAGTGCGAAAACCAGGAATAACAATGTAATAGTAAACTTCCCGTACAGTTATGGAAGGAGGTAGAGCATCAAATTCATCTTTGCTCAACCCTTGTGAGCATCTTTTAGGTTTATACCAAGTAACCAACTTGTCACAATCGCCAACAATTTTACCTTTTCGCATGGTTGTTGTGCGAGATTGATGCTTACGAAACACAGCATCACAACCAAGCTTGGCAATAGAAACCATATCGGCATAAGCACAAAAGGCTCTATCTCCTAAAAGTACATCATTTGGTTTGAGAAAACTGTACAACCTCCGAACTATACTTAACCAACAAGCAGTATACAGAAGCATTCGCAACTTATCAACAAGCACTTGCTACTTATGAAACTGCCATTCAACATCTTGAAGTGGCAGACACACTTCGCAAGCAATAGTTTATTGGTCTAATACCAAGCTTAGGTGTAAATCAAGCCATCCATTCAGTCCAATGCGGCGCATCTGTCACCAGTTGAGCAAACTTTTGAGAGCAAGCGTCTTCAAACTCCAGGATCACGCCGCAACTTCAGGCGTAACCCCTTCCATCCTTGAGCTTCTTGCGTTTCGAGACTATGGTAAGATTCAAGACTATGCAGGAGAAACTTGGTTGACGCTCAAACAGGATTTACTGCAAACACTGCAAAATCAGCCAGATTTGGGAATAAGAGAAGCTCAAGTCGATATTTTCCTCCATGAAGGATTAATTAATGATGCAACTAAAACAGTAGAGAGAGATACTTACTATGATTCCAAACTGGTTCATTGAGTCATGGATGCAGCAGTTTCCCATCGTCAAGATTGGGTAATTGATAACGCAAAGCAGACGGGCAGAACCAATTATGGAACAAGGGAAAGCTGACCGTTATAAGCTGCGGTTAATTGGCTAAAAAAAGTCAAAGCTGGTTATATTAACTAGGGTAAAAAGCTGAATGGTCTGCTTATCGCTCAAAATTAGAAGCGGCTCATGGACGTAAACGTAAATTAATGAAATTATTTAAAGAACTGAATTAATAGTATGATTAAATTGGCCGATGATACCACAAAACTGCAAAAAAACCTCGTCCATATATATTTCGAGTTACATCCTTCCTTACAAAGGATTATCCAGTTATTTTCGGTAATTTATGCACCGATAGATAAAAATTCATTTGTAAGTTGTATTAGTAAGACTGGCGCTTTAGATGAAAACAATAAACCTTGGGGTACTAAAACCCTTAGTCCCCAAATTGATAAATTGTTAAAAGCAGGTTTGTTAGTACAGTCAAGTAGATCGAGTCCTGAATGTCATCCGTTACTCACAGAAATTGCTACTCGTCATGCTGTACAAACCGGACAGTTTGAAATCCTCGTCACAGCAGTAGAAGAGAAGCTACCAATACGTACTCACTGGAATAGAGATTCTCGGATTTTCTCCAGTCTGCGCCAGTGTATCAGAGAAATCCGCATTGGTATTTATCGCCAAGACCTTAGTTTTATTAATCAGCAAATTGAAGATTACCAGAAGTACAGTGATAGTGAAGAAAAAATAATAATAGAAAATATCTTTGAGCAGATATACAATAATCCATTTGATGCAGATTGGTTTAAGACCCTTCCACTTGGATTATATGAAAGTGGTATATCCAGTATCCTCTTCAATTCAGCCTTAAAATTATCCGCTTCGGAAGATGCGTTGATGCTGCTAGAAGAAGAATGCTCTGACAGTGAAAAACATTGCTCAGATTATCTACATCTGATTTTGACAGAACAACTGTTGTTACAGGGTTGTACCCAAGAGGCACAAGAAAGTCTCGAGCGTGTATCAAATGAATATCAAAATAACGCTGCTATCTTTTGGGGTTGGTTAAGTTTTCTGCGGGGTGAAAATGAACAAGCCATAAAATATTATACAGATGCCCTGAAAGCGATCAAAAAGGCTACAGGCAAACGGCAAATATATTTCAATACAATTGGGGGCTTATTTTTCATCCTGGCACTTTTAAAAGATGGTTCAGCGCAACGCCTCAAAGAAGCAGAAGAATATAGCAATTTGATGTCCCGTCAAGGGGATCATTGGCTAAGGTTCACTTATGGCAGACTGAACATGGTACTGCAAGTTCACCTTGGTGATATTACCCAAAAACAATTTGTAGTCAGTGGTCATATTTCTTCTGTGGAAGAAGAAAATAGCTTACAAACATTATTTTGTTCGCTATGCCTTTACTGGATGGATGCCGAAAGTGCTAAAAAACGCTTACCGAATTTATTAGAGCCATTATATAAGCGATCGCTCGCCTCCGGTTATCATTGGTTGGCAATGGAAACCGCAGAACTCCTATCCAAACTCAAACCAAGTAGTAACTATAATAAACTTGCTCCCGCACTGCGAGAAGATAGCAATATCCAAACCATCGTAGACTTAATTCGACCCCAAGAAGCTTGGGAAATGTGCCTTAATGCCCTGGCAAATCTCCAATCAAGACCACAAACATCCTTAAAACCAGAATCGGAACTGCGTTTAGCATGGTTCATCACCTTCTATCCCAGCAGATGTGTCTTGCAACCACGAGAACAAAAAGTGAATGCCAAAGGGGAATGGAGTAAAGGTCGCCCCATAGCCCTCAAGCGTCTGAATAGTGCATTATCTGAGTTTGATTACATCACATCCCAAGATATGCGGGTATGTAGTTGTATTGAGGTATATAGTGAAGGCTATTACGGCAAAGTTGATTATACCTTCGGTGAAAAAGCCATCTCTGCTTTAATTGGACACCCGTTGGTTTTTTGGGAAGATACACCTACTATCCGTGTAGAAATTGTCAAGGGAGAACCGGAACTACTGGTTAAAAAAGGGAAACTTGATCGTCTCACCTTGGAATTTTCTCCCAAATTACCAGAATCACAAAATATTCTGCATATCAAAGAAACTCCAACCCGCATCAAAGTCATTGAAATTACTGCCGAACATAGACGCATTGCAGAGATTATTGGTAAAGATAATAAATTAAACGTGCCTGCCTTCGCCGAAAAGCAAGTTTTGGCAGCGATCAATGCCGTCTCTGGCATCGTTACCGTACATTCTGACATTGGTGGCGGACTCGAAAGTGCAGAAGAAGTACCCGCCCAGACTCTACCCCATATTCACCTTTTACCTGCCAATGCCGGCTTGAAAGTCGCGCTTTTGTCGCGCCCCTTTGCCCAAGGTGGTCCCTACTACCGTCCTGGTACAGGTGGTGAAACTGTAATTGCCGAGATTGACGGGAAACGTCTGCAAACCAGACGAAATCTACCCCAAGAGAAACAGCTTGCTAAAGCTGCCATCAAAGCCTGCCCCACCTTGACGCGAACTGAAGAACAAGATGGTGAATGGGTTATAGCTGACCCAGAGGACTGTTTAGAATTGCTGTTAGAACTGCAAGCACTGGAAAGTAGCGTAGTCATAGAATGGCCACAAGGAGAAAAACTGCGTGTTAGCTACAATGCCGATTTGAAAGACTTTAATTTATCAATTCAACGTCAGCAAGACTGGTTTGCAGCAACTGGGGAGTTGAAATTGAATAACGACCTAGTGCTGGATATGCAGCAACTACTAGAACTATTAGATAAAACGCCCAGCCGTTTTATCCCTCTTGGTGATGGTCAATTTTTGGCTTTAACTCAAGCTTTTCGGAAACGCCTCGACGAATTACGGATGTTTTCGGAAAAGCATAGTTCATGTATTCGTTTTCATCCCTTGGCGACGTTAGGGTTAGAAGATTTTGTCGATGAGGTAGGTAAGGTAAAAGCAGATAAACATTGGAAGGCACATAGAGAGCGACTCCATGAGGTGCAGAACCTCCAGCCAGAATTGCCATCTACGCTTCAAGGAGAACTACGCGACTACCAGATGGAGGGTTTTTGTTGGCTAGCGCGGCTGGCACATTGGGGTGTAGGAGCTTGTTTGGCAGACCAAATGGGACTTGGTAAGACCTTGCAGGCATTGGCTGTCATTCTCAGAAATGCCCATGAAGG
The DNA here is from genome assembly GCF_017115065.1 of Nostoc sp. JL23. Lineage (NCBI taxonomy): Bacteria > Bacillati > Cyanobacteriota > Cyanophyceae > Nostocales > Nostocaceae > Nostoc > Nostoc sp. JL23. Next base: position 17,399 of record NZ_JABXKN010000094.1, on the reverse strand, counting down.
GCCAACCCTAATTATTGCGCCGACTTCCGTGTGCATGAATTGGGTGAGTGAAGCGCAGAAGTTTGCCCCAACTCTGAATATTATTCAATTTTCTGGTGCTAACCGCCAAAAATTATTAGATGGGTTACAACCATTGGATATGTTGGTATGCAGCTATGGTTTATTACAGCAGGAAGAAGTAGCGCAAATGCTTTCTGGTGTACAGTGGCAAACGATTGTCCTGGATGAAGCCCAGGCGATTAAAAATATGACCACTAAACGTTCACAGGCAGCCATGAACCTAAAATCTAATTTTAAGTTGCTGACTACTGGGACTCCGATTGAGAATCACCTGGGTGAGTTGTGGAATTTATTCCGTTTTATTAATCCTGGGTTATTGGGTTCTTTTGAAAGCTTCAATCAACGTTTTGCTACCCCCATTGAAAAATATCAAGATAAACTTGCACGTAATAAACTCAAAAAACTGATTCAACCATTTCTGTTGCGGCGGACAAAAAATCAAGTATTAGAAGAGTTACCCTCTCGTACCGAAATTCTATTGCATGTAGAGTTAAGTCGAGAGGAAAAGGCATTCTATGAAGCGTTGCGCCGCCAGGCAATATCTAAACTTACCGAAACTGATGCAGAAGCCGGAAAGAAACATTTGCAAGTTTTGGCTGAGATTATGAAACTGCGTCGCGCTTGCTGTAATCCCAGCCTCGTTATGCCTGATACTGAATTACCCAGTTCCAAGTTACAGCTTTTTGGTGAGGTGCTGGGTGAACTTCTGGAAAATCGTCATAAAGCCTTAGTGTTTAGTCAGTTTGTTGACCATTTGCACATTATCAGAAATTATCTGGAGCAGCAAGGTATTAATTATCAATATCTAGATGGCAGTACTTCAGTGGCAGAGCGGAAAAAACGGGTGGATGCATTTCAAGCTGGTTCAGGAGATGTCTTTCTGATTAGTCTCAAGGCAGGGGGTACAGGACTGAATCTGACTGCGGCTGATTATGTGATTCATACAGACCCTTGGTGGAATCCCGCAGTTGAAGACCAAGCCTCAGACCGCGCCCATCGCATTGGGCAACAACGCCCAGTTACTATTTATCGTCTAGTAGCAAAGGATACTATTGAAGAAAAGATTGTGCAATTGCATCAGCACAAGCGAGATTTGGCAGACAGCTTATTGGAAGGTGCTGATATTAGTGGCAAGATATCAACAGAAGTCTTATTACAGTTGATTAGTGAAGGTTAAGGCATTTACCAAGGCTTTTTTGACAATAATCGCTCATTCAGTAAGTTGCTTTTATCTGACTTGAGCGATCGCAAAACTTGTTGCGCCATAATTATTACCTGGAAATAAGGTTTTGGCACGGTGATGCCTAACCGCCCAATTCAAATTATAGAGGGATTTAATCATGATGCAAGATGATGAAATACTTGACGTTATATTAATACTGACTATATTTCTGGCAATTAGTTGGAAATAAATACTAAGAGAGCGGAAATTATGCAAGTGTGTCTGGTTACAGGTGGTAATTCTGGTGTAGGTTTAATGACTGCTATAGGTTTAGCCAAATTAGGCAATTATGTATTTATTGCCTGTCGTTCGGCAAATAAAGCCGCAAAAGCTATAGACTACATCCGCCAAACCACCGGAAATGAAAATGTGAAATTTTTACCTCTTGATCTAGCCTCTTTAGATTCAGTTCGTAAGTGTGTAAAATTATTTAATGGCTATAATTTGCCATTACATATATTAGTCAACAATGCGGGTATATTCAACAACAGAGGTACAACCAAAGAAGGTTTTGAACTGATTTGGGGAACGAACTATTTAGGTCATTTTTTGCTGACTTATTTATTACTAGAGAATTTGCAAAAATCTGCTCCTAGCCGCATTATTATGTTAGCATCAGATTTGGCATTGTCTCCAAGTGGTATTGACTGGAATTTACTAGTTAAAAGAACACCTTTAAATTTCCTAAAATTATATGCCATTTCAAAACTATGTTTATTGCTTTTAACAAGAGAACTTTCTCAGCGATTAAATAATTCTCAAGTCACTGTTAACGCCATACATCCAGGCTTTGTACAATCAAATATTACTATATGGCATCGTCTCAGTATATTTACTTAAAAAGTTGTCAGATAAAAGGAACCGATCCTTTTAGTGGAAATAACTTTTTTGAAATCATTGAGGAAGTTGCAAAACAAGCTATTCCTGTAGTGTTACGTCCTGGTGAGTTTGTACTATTTACTAATACACTATTACATCGCTCAGTACGTAATAATAGCGGTAAAGTCAGACTTTCTTTAACGCTAAGGTTGACTCAACCAGGGGTAAAAGTTTTACCAGGTTATACTTCTAATTACCAGAAGCCTGTAATTTTGCAATCACAAAATAGCGTTGATCTTAAGAGAATGTCTGAGAAGTAAGAAAGCTCACGTAACAGTATCCTGTCGTGAGAACAAATACTTAAGTATTGAAAATAATTTTGCAAGAGGTATATTAACTAGAAGCCTATGAACAATAAGCGTTTACTGACGCTCATTTTGGCACTATTAGTAATTGCTATTTCTTGGTGGAGAGTAATGGCGCTACAGGTGTCTTTTACAGTAAAGCAAATGGTCTCTGATGGTGTGCCCCTATTATACATAGTGTCAGAGAATGCAAAAAATGTACCGGGCGTTTTAATAGCACATGGATATGCAGGTTCTAAGCAGTTAATGCTTGGGTACGCCTACACGTTAGCAGATGCAGGTTACGCAGTGATGGTGTGGGACTTTGATAGTCATGCAGCTAATACTAAACCGTTAGAAAAAAACTCTCTTCAGCAAAATCTTGATGTTGCTTATAAAGCACTTGTAAAACAACCAGAGGTAGATAGATCGCGTTTAGCTACTTTAGGCCACTCAATGGGTAGCGGTGCAGTAATGTCTGCTGTTATCAATGATGTCAGTCGTTATGCGGCAACCGTAGCTATTTCTCCTACAAGTGCTTCAGTTACACCAAAAGCTCCTGATAATCTGCAATTGCAAGCAGGAAGCTGGGAAGGTAGATTTATTGTCAATGCAAAACGGTTACTTAAAACCGCAGGTGGAGAAAATAAAAATTTATTTCAGGGCAAGGGAAGAGAGCTAGTAATTATTCCTAATGCAGAACATATTACAATTTTGTTTCGTAATCAAAGCCACCAAGCAGCTAGAAATTGGCTTGATGCTACTTTTGGAAGCCAGCGTCAAAGCAACTATGTTGATTATCGAATGATTTGGTACGTTTTACACTTATTAGCGTGGTTAATAATACTAGGAGCAATTGCTCCGGTTTTAAGTACTTCTTTCCTCCCTAGTAAGGTAGAACAGCTAAAAAGCTGGGCAGGCTTGTTAATAGCGCCTTTTATCGCAAGTGGTACACTTTTAGTAGGTAATCGACTTGGTGATATTGATAACTTAGGTGGAGTTTTAGTAGGCACAGCAGTAAGTATTTGGTTTGGTGCAGCAGGATTAACTTGGCTTGTGATTATGTCACGAATGCAACGACCTACAGTTAGAGGTTTAGGAATCGGCATTGTTCTATTCATAGTGTTATGGATTGGTTTCGGAGCGATGGCTCAAGTAGTGTGGTTACAGTGGTGGCTAACTGGAATACGTTTGCAATTGTTTCCTATACTTGCACTTATTAGTTTTCCTTGGTTTTTAGCATCAGGTATAGCCCAACAAAATCTCTTGTTTGGAAAACGTATTTTGTGGTGGGTAGGACAAAGTGCAGCCTTAATGGGAGGTTTTATTTTAGTACTTTACTTGTTACCAAATCTTGGGTTTATTTATCTTTTACTGCCCTTGTTCCCTATACTTGTGGCTATTTTTTCATTTACTTCTAGCTTACTTAACGAATATTGGAGCTATGCCATCGGTAATGCCTTATTCTTTGGATGGATGTTAGCAGCAACTTTTCCTCTAGCAAGCTGAAACTACGATCAATTTTGCTCTCAACCCCAGCGATGAGATTCATCAGCACAGCCCGCAGTCCCAGCCATTGAAAATGTGATCGCTGTTTTGAGCAAAAAAAGTAAAAATAGAGAGGAATGTTACGCTTTGAGTTTTCTTAGAATTGGATACAGGTTAATTATTTCGTGTAAGAGTTCTACTAACAGAGGCTTTCATTAAATTTAGCAAGCTCCAAGAGTATTTTGGGCAGCTTTACAAAGATTTATTAGGACATGCTCAAGCTGAAGAAGTTGTATACCCGCAAGTGCACTCGTTTTATGGCGATGACAATACTCAATAACTGTACGATGAGCAAGCCAAAATGAAACGGATGCTTGATGAAATTAAATCTATTAATCCTGGTTCAGCCGACGAGTTCAGATCAAAAATTAAACAGTTGATGGATACAGTCGGGGATCACATTCGTCAAGAAGAGAGTACTATGTTCGCGGCGATTAACAGAAATTGCAGCGATGTAGAAAAAGATCAAATGGCTACTGATTTCAAAGCTGCCAAGAGCAAGATTCAGCAAGAAATGTCAGCCTCCATACAATAGACTTCTTGGCATTGTAGGCAAGTAAAGTATTTCACCGCGACAAACAATTGCATAAACCCACTCCGGGCTTTCCCAGTAAACACCACAGCAGTAACCTAACAAATTGTAGGTTGGCAGGAAAACTTTTTCTCGCATCTGAACTGCTAATGGAGGCATAGCTTGACCCCACGGAGGAGAAATATGCCAGCAAGATTCCAAAAGTGTAATTTGGTTAATCATAATGCTTTACGGCTCTAATTTTAGACACTTCAGATTTACTGATTGCGCCAACAGCGAGTAAATGTGAGAGCCATTTTTATTTCCTCAATTCCCTTAATTCGATCCAATCTTAAAAGCCTAGTTTATGCCTACTAAATAAGAAATGTCTTTATATAATCATCTCTATCCAAAGGTTTGAAGCTTTGTAAAGAATCACTGCATTCGTAGATACAAATTAAATTTCAAGCATTTATCAGTAATAAAACTTTCTCTTGCGAAAGCACCACTTTTAATCCCTGTTACAAAACGTAATTGCGTAAAGCTTCGGCATAGCTTTGCTTAGAGCGTAGCCCACTGTGAATTCTTTTAATATCTACGCTAATCCGAAAAATCGTAATTTTGGCTTATCAGATTACTAAGAGATGTACAAATAATGTATAATTTGTTTCCAAAAGTAATAAGTCGTCAAAGTGAATGGTCAATAAAAAATGGGCTGTTAAACGGCTAACAGTAAATCTCACGGCAACAGAGACACAGAAATTGTCAGAATACTGTGCAAGAACAGGAAGACCCATTAACGATGTGATTCGAGAATTGCTGCGTTCTTTAAAGGTTGACAGTGCAGAAGTATCGGAGAACTCACCATCTCCTGAAGTTTCAGAATTAGCTCGGCTTCAAAAATAAGTCAATCAATGAAGAAGAGGATATTACAGGGATGTTCATAAGACTCAAATGATGCTTGTAGGAATTAACAGTCAACTCAAACCATAGTGCAGCAAGCTTTCTGGTGTGACGGTCAAATCAGAAAATAAATTTAGCTGCTTGGGTTCCAAGGTGATTAATGGGAATGTACAAACCAGTAGATTATCCCCCACAACTGGATGGAGTTAAACCTGTTAGCAGCTTACTAGAGCGATCGCGCTTTGCATTTTGGGTATTTTAAAATAGCGTTTACTAAGTACAGCTATGTTTAAAGGATTTAGTCACCCAAAGAAGAAAGCAGTGCTTGAGGACAATGAACTGACCACAGGGATTGTTCAGCATCCAGTTACGGGACTTTGGCAGACATGGATATCATTTACAGGTAATGATATTCAATGTATTACCGCCCATGCTAACCCTGATGATGCTGACCGGGTAACGAAACAGATGGCTTCGGCTTGGAGTGAAGGGAAATATAAAACTGGGGAAGAGGTAACAGCTTTTATTAAATCTTTGCCTACTGATGCTGTCATAGACCCATTACCCCAAAATATTGTGATGCAATTAAGTCAGCAGGCATTAGGCGCAAAGGAGTAAGTACGAACATCTTAAATTGAATCATCCATCCAACCGCATTCACAATCCCAATGCACTCTTGAGGTGTAGTCTCGGTCAAACTCAGCATTGCATCGGGGACATCTACCAGTAAACATCGGATGCCAATCAAGTAACTCCAGTTTTGCTGTTGTGTCTACCTTTGTTGTGGTTGCACAATTAACTCGCCGTTGTAATAAGTCGCTCCTTCTGAGTAAAAAAACTAAAATCAAACAAAAGTAGACTGGATAATATTTTCTACTTTAAAACATAAAACTAATTTGTGGGTTAACTAGCGATCGCTTGGCTTGAATTGGGAATCCTAAAGACCGCTTCAACTGTTTTGATAAATCGAATCACGCCCAGCTTTTGCTGCCGCCTCAGCGCTATAGTAAATCGGATAGTCGCCAAAGACCGTTCCATCGGGGCTAATAATCCGAAACTGCCAGCATTTACCAGGAGTGTAAAATATGACTAAAACACGAGAGTGAATGCAAACAACTGAATGAATCTTAGTGGTAGTCATGGTACTGTGCAGTTGCGGTTGCTGAATATTAGTAAAGCAGCCATTCTCATAATGAGAATAAGTATAAATACGTTTTAAGTGGAACTAACAGATCAAGCCTAGTTATAAATTTTCTAGATTTTTTTAAAATTAGCACTTTTTGCAACTAACTTAAGTATGAATAATAGTCTATCTTAAGTTAGTTGCAAAATACAGCACTTAGACTGTTACTTGATAGTTTCAAAGAGCTTTCCATAAAGAGAGTACCTAAAAATCAAAGGTTTTAAGTACTCTTTATCGAAACTAGGATTTAGGCACTGTAAAGATTAAGCATAATGTTGCTGTTAATTTCGGCTTTTCATCTGTGTCACCTCTTTGCAGGTTAAAATAATTTGACTACCCCGATACTGAGATATGCTGTAGTCCAATCTCTAACGGTACTCGGCATTTTGAGAAATGCGGTATCAGGGTCAGGGTTTTGGTTAACATAGAAATTCTAGTTCCCAAGAAATAGACTATGCCCAAGACTTGGAATATTAAAATAGATAACTATTTTCAAGCCAAGCCCAATTGCATCATCGCCACCGCCCATGTAGACAGCTTCCCTATAGACCTGCCGCTAGAACCGAACATCCGGGAACCAAACCGCAAAAGTGCGACCTACAGACAAATCTTCGACTCACTAACGACCGAACCTGCAAAATTCTTCTCTCGCCACAGTGGAATCGTTCTGTCAGCCAATAAAGTTAAACCCAACAGAAATAAAACTGAACTCGAACTAGAGATTTTAGAAGCTAACGAGGGCGGTAGCGATGGAATTATCAACGGTGGGCATACAGTTTTAGCCTTTGAGCAAGCGAAAAATTACAAATATGACCTAACCCAAGCCAGAGTAAAAGTTACGATTCACATCGGGCTGACTGAAGAATCAGCCAAAGACATAGCCCTGGCTTCAAATACCACAACGCCAGTTGATTCTCGCTCTAAAGTCAACGCCAGAGGTGACTACAAATTCATCAAGCAGTATTTAGCCCAGTTAGAGAGAGCAGAAGATAGGAAATTCCGCATCGCTTATTATCAAAACCAAAGCGGCGCTCCCAGAAATGCCCAATGTAATGTCAACCATTTGCTGAAGTTGATTAACTGCCTCGATAGAAATAGATACAACCCCGACGGCAATAAACGAACCAAACACCCAGCAGGTATGAGTCCCCCATCTAACATCACAGACACGGAAAGGGAAAGATTAACTGCACTTTTGCCTCTGCTTTCTCAAGCCTTGTGGATAGAGCAAAGGCTCTATGAAATAATTCAAGACCATATCAGCAACCCCAGAAGGAAGGGTAGCAACGATTTAGCATCAATTGATATACGTAAAACTACATTGTTGCCTGACAGCAAATACTCCTTTGGGTTTGGTGCGCCAACTGACTTGGCACTACCGATAATTGCGTCCTATCGGGTATTTTTGGACAAGGACTATAAATGGATTTTGCCGTTTACAGCACTTCCGGCAGCTATGAGGTACATCCTAAAAGCTGAAAGCAATTAGATAGGAGAGGGGCAAGGAGAAAACTCTATTGCATAATAGCCGGAAGCGCTGTAACGAATTCGCCGAAGATTTTTTGCAACACTTGTGGAATAACTATTTCCGCAAATACTTGGTATCGGAGAAAACAGCAGGGAATACAGTCGGTACAAAAATCAGCCGCAATCAAGAGATTTGGGAAAGTTTGTACATTTCGGCGCAGAGTTATCTAAATCAGCACTTAGTGAAAATGGTCAACTCTAGTAAGCAAGAAGAAGAATTGAAGGTGACACAAGGTGCAAACAATCTTGGGAAAAGGGAAAAGGGATGAACTCAAAGCGACTACTGCCCCCAAATAGCTTTTTCTGGCGTCACTGTGCCATCGCAACCTTATTGAGGGTGGAACGCTATAGCTTCAAATACTTGATGGGTAAAGAGTATAACCTAGTACCCTTTTCCCATTCTCGGTAAATTAATTAATTAATTAATTAATCAATAAATAATGTTAAGAATATCCCTCTTTTGTCAGAGTGGGAGAATCCAATCGCCCAAACGGTTACAGGGCTTTAATTTCCACGTTTTGTCTATAAATTTTAGTTTCTGTTAGAAAATAAAGCCTCAAACCTTGATGAAATCAAAGTCTCAGAGTTTGACTGAGATTATTGTTTTCCGAGAGTGACAAAACAGGGATATGCTCTCAATGTGTTTTGAAACAAAGATATTTAGCTAAATACGGTAGTATGTGGTTAGTGTTGGGTTATTGAGATGTTCTCTATTTTCAGACTAAATATTTAAGTAAGATTGCCCATGAAAAGGGTATAAAAATAATTTCGCCCAACCATTAATTATTTTCTCTTCTATAGGAATAGTATTTGATTTCACTAAAAGTTATATAGGGGAGCTAGCCGAGAGTACAGCACCAAATCCTTGATGACGGTGCGTTACAAACTGCCTTCTAACACAGCCTACAATACCTAATTTTGTTCAAAAATAAAATATTATTCCGGCTCTCCTAGACTAGTTATAGAAAATTAATACTTGATATCAGGTTAAGTCCTTATATAGTAAGGGATTCAAGAATCAGAAAGCATATTTTTATTAAATCTTTGATTCTGTTTTAGCGAAACCTAGTTACATCAGGTATTTTAACTGTTTTTTAGTATTAATTTATCAAACGAAATCTGGGAGAGCCATTATTCCTATAGTAAAACTTTAACGCTAGCAAGAAACCAAATATCAAGTCAAGAATAAAGTATGCCGAAAATATCAAATTTCGGTGGATTATTTGTGTGCTCAACAGCACAAACAGCAGGTTGAAAACTAAAGTTACTGAAAAGTTAGATAGATGTAGATAAAAGCTATGACAAACATCATGGGAACCAACGGTAACGATACCCTATTCAGCAGTAATGACGCTGACACGATTAACGGTAAAGCAGGGAATGATACCTTGGACGTTGAATATTCAACAGGCAATAATACTCTCATTGGTGGCACTGGTAACGATACCTTGAACGCTGAATATTCAACAGGTGATAACACCCTCAACGGTAGCCCTGGTAATGATATGTTGAGGGCTAAGGGTTCAAAAGGTGATAACCTGCTTTCTGGGGGCGATGGCAATGATTTTCTTGACATTTTTGGTGACTTCCTCCTGGAATCCTTCGGCGACCTCAAGGACTTTGTCTCAACAGGCAATAACACCCTCAACGGAGGCTCAGGTAACGATACATTGGGTGCTAACGGTTCAAAAGGTGATAACCTGCTCTCTGGAGGCGATGGCAATGATAATATCTCCATCTCTGGCAGATTACTCACTCTGTTCAGCAACGCCGGGAATTCGGACTCCGACTCTGTCTCAACAGGCAATAACACCCTCAATGGAGGCGCAGGTAACGATACATTGAGTGCTAGCGGTTCAACAGGCGAGAACCTGCTCTCTGGGGGCACTGGCAATGATTTTCTTGACATTTCTGGCGCATTCAGCATTGCATACAGGACTAATGAAGACTCTCGCTCAAAAGGTAATAACACCCTTAACGGAGGCTCAGGTAACGATACATTGAAGGCTAGCGGTTCAATAGGTGATAACCTGCTTTCTGGAGGCGATGGCAATGATTTTCTTGACATTTCTGGTGACTTCCTCCTGGAATCCTTCGGCGACCTCAAGGACTCTGTCTCAACAGGCAATAACACCCTTAACGGAGGCTCAGGTAACGATACATTGAAGGCTAGCGGTTCAATAGGCGATAACCTACTTGATGGAGGGACAGGTGATGATTTGTTGTTTGTCGATTACAAGAATGCTACCGGTGGGATCGCTACAACTTTTAATGCCACTACTAAGACTGGCTCAATTACAGCAGGCACGAGTAGGATTAGTTACAAGAATATCGAACGATTCAATATCTTAGGTACAGCCTTCGATGACAATATTGTGGGGAACTCTGGCAATGATACGCTCTCTACGGGATCTGGTGGCAAAGATACGATAGATGGGGGTAAGGGTGATGATTTCTTATTCGTCGATTACACCAATGCTACAGGGGGTATCGCAACAACTTTTAATGCCACCACTAACATTGGCTTAATTACCGCAGGCACGAGTGGGATTAGTTACAAGAATATCGAACAATTAAATATTTTAGGTACAGCCTACAATGACAATATTGTGGGAACCTCTGGTAATGATACGCTCTCTACGGGATCTGGTGGCAAAGATACGATAGATGGGAGTAAGGGTAACGATTTGTTATTCGCCGATTACACCAATGCTACAGGGGGTATCGCGACAACTTTTAGTGCCACCACTAACATTGGCTTAATTACCGCAGGCACGAGTGGGATTAGTTACAAGAATATCGAACAATTAAATATTTTAGGTACAGCCTACAATGACAATATTGTGGGAACCTCTGGTAATGATACGCTCTCTACGGGATCTGGTGGCAAAGATACGATAGATGGGAGTAAGGGTAACGATTTGTTATTCGCCGATTACACCAATGCTACAGGGGGTATCGCGACAACTTTTAGTGCCACCACTAACATTGGCTTAATTACCGCAGGCACGAGTGGGATTAGTTACAAGAATATCGAACAATTAAATATTTTAGGTACAGCCTACAATGACAATATTGTGGGGACATCCGGCAATGATACGCTCTCTATGGGATCTGGTGGCAAAGATACGATAGATGGGGGTAAGGGTGATGATTTGTTGTCCGTCGATTACAGGAATGCTACAGGGAAAATCACTTCAACTTTTAATGCCACTACTAAGACTGGCTTAATTACAGCAGGCACGAGTGGGGTTAGTTACAAGAATATCGAAAGATTAAATATCTCAGGTACAACCGACAATGACAATATTGTGGGGACTTCTGGCAATGATACGCTCTATGGGGGGAATGGCAATGATACCCTCTATGGGGGGGATGGTATTGATACCTTTGTTTTTAATGAGTACTATCAAAACGTTGATAGCCTTTATGACTTCAACGCCACCAATGAAGTGATTCAGGTATTAGCTAGTAGTTATTATGAGAGTCTTGGTGGGTTATCACCAGGCACACTCTTGGCTACTCAGTTTACCATCGGAACATCTGCAACTACTAGCGAACAGCGATTTATCTACAACAGCGCTACAGGTGGACTGTTCTTGGACGTAGATGGTAGTGCATCTGGGTTTACTCAGCTGCAATTTGCACAATTATCTGCTGAGTTGTCACTAACCAACAACAATTTTGTAGTTGTTTAATCTGTATTAGTGCTTTGCCATCACTAAGCGGTAGGGGTTGCGAGGTGCTATTTTTAGCATCTTGCAATCGAATGCGAGATGCTAGTTATTTTGGTAAGCGATCGCAATCCTTAGTAGTAGGTGGGCGCAATTGAAGCTAACTGGCGATCGCGTTCAGCTTTGACCACAAAAGAGAGCTGTCATTTGTTTTTTGTTAGAGACCATTTATAAAGTAAATCTTTAGGCTGTAAGACGACGTAACATAATCCGTGTCATAACTGCATAAATGGCAGCCTCGCTCATTTCAGGAAGTCGCTCATAATCCTTACTGAGACGACGATATTGGTTGAACCATCCAAAAGTTCGTTCAACAACCCAGCGCTTGGGTAAAATCTCAAACCCAGACCCCAAACGATTCATCACCTCAACACGAGCTTGAATCATTAACCAAACTGAGAGTGCAAATTTGTCACCGTTATACAGCGCTTCCGGCTATTATGCAATACAGTTTTTCTCCTTGCCCTCTCCTATCAAAGCTTTCAGATTTGGGGATGTACCTCATAGCTGCCGTAAGTGCTGTAACCAGCATCTACCCACATCACCTCAACCTGTTCTAATATCTCTGGATGCTCCTCCAAAAGCTCCATTAAGGCATAAGCAGCAAGCAATCGTTCTGGGTCATTTGCTTCGCTAACTACAACTTTGAGTAATAATCCTAGACTATCAACCAACGTTTGGCGTTTCCTTCCTTTTACTTTTTTGCCCCCATCAAAACCATACACATCCCCCTTTTTTCAGTCGTTTTTACCGACTGACTATCTGCTGCGATGCCTACGGCGAGCTTCGCTAACGCTGTTGGTTGGGTTGACTTACCTAGTTGTTGGCGAACTTGGTCACGTAAAGTATGATTCATCTGCTCCCAGATGCCTTTTTTTTCCCACTTACGGTAGTAGCTGTACACGGTTGAACTCGGTGGAAAATCTCGTGGCAGCATATCCCATTGACACCTAGGGCGGCCGCATCATGTCAATAAGACTAGTCTATTCTCAATAGACTCAAAAATAATCTCATTAATCCCTACTTATTGACAAAGATTTTAGCGATCGCTTTAAGCCTTGGAAAATAAATCAAGCCAGAAATAACTGATTTTTCGTTGGGTCTTAATCCTGTCCGTGATCAAGAGTACTTTAGATGCGTTTGCCCTGCTTCACCCTCCAGTTTCTCCCCTGCGATCTAATTGGGTTTTACTTGCGATCACAATCACTTAACTCATCTATAATCTCATCCATTTTCCCAGCAGTCACAACATACAATCCCCATCAAGATATTCTTCTGGTGCTAAAAGTTGAACCTCAGATTGAGGTTACTTTTTTACACCAATTAAAAATTACTCCACCCGATTGCTACGAACAAGTTTGCAAGCGTTGGTCAGAATTTCAACCAAGCTTAATGCCCTAATACTTACTTTATTCCTCAATGCTCAAACCACAATTAAGCAAGATTCCGAAACCTACTCGCTACCAAAATGCGGCGATAGATTATTACATGGGACTCACAAATTCCGACTATCTCCGTTTGTACGAGCTGCGCTATCCTACATTAGGCGGCGCTGTCAAGTCAATGCTACCAGTTATTTCAACTTACCCCAAAAAGAACTTCAGCCGCTAGGAGAAAGTTTTATTTAATGGAAACCACAGTGAAAAAGTCGGATTTTGTCCTCAGTCCTTACATGAACAGCAGCGACTTGCGGGCAACTTATCAAATCCTGAATACGGTTGTGCCTTATGTGGTTTTATGGTTTTTAGCATACAAAGCAGCTGCTATTTGTTTTTGGTTGCTTGCGCCTACTATGGTTTTGATGACGCTGTTTTCAGCGCGTTGTTTTTCTTTAATGCATGATTGCGGACACTATTCACTCTTTCGTTCAAAAAGGGTTAATCAGATTATCGGTTTTATTCTGGGGGTGATAAACGCGATCCCTCAATATCCGTGGTCAAGAGGACATGCCTATCACCACAAAACCAACGGTGATTGGCAACGCTATCGCGGTCCTAGTGCATTACTCTCTACTGAGGAGTTTGCTCGCCTCAGTCCATCTGCCCAAAGGCGTTATGAATTACTGAGGCACCCATTGATGATCTTTCCGGGAGGTTTTTTCTATGTCGCGATTAAGCCAAGACTCGCCCTGATTGCCGGAACATATGATTTTATCACTCATCTACTGACTTGCTTGCAGCAAGATCCTTTTATGGATTTACCTCGAATCATCTCCTCTCATAAGTCTAGAAATTGGTACACTGCGGCTGAATTTTGGCATTTGTTGTTCAATAACATTTGTGTAGTCGGCATCTGGATTTTTCTGGGGTATTTACTTGGATTTGGTTTTTTCGTGAGCGTTTACTCAATCACGCTAACTTGTGCTGCGGCAATCCTCATCTGCGTCTTCTTTGTTCAGCACAACTTTGATGGCACTTACGCCCACAAAACTGAAGGGTGGGACTATCTCGAAGGAGCAATTAAGGGCAGCAGTTATCTGGAGTTACCCACCGTTTTAAAGTGGTTTTCCGCCGATATCGGCTACCATAACATTCATCATCTTTGCGAGAGAATCCCCAATTACAACCTCCAAGCTTGCCACAATCAAAATATTCACCTGCTTAGAAGTGCAAAAACGCTGCGAATGGTAGATATTCCTGATTGCTTCAAATACATTCTGTGGGATTGTCCCTCCAATCGCCTCACGTCGATAGCATCGTTTCGTCAAGCGGCACAATCCATCGACCTAGAGAGAGCCAACTTGAAATTTTAGTCAGGGCGTGATTGTTTTGACTTATTATCTACTGGATAAAACACTACCTTATTCATGATTGCAAAAGTCTGTGCTGCTTTGCAGATATCGCCAAAGGCACTTCCCCTCATTTGTCTCATCAGTGCTGAATTCCTCTCACAATTGGGGAATCAAATTGCTGCAATTGCCATTCCCATTCTGGTGCTGCAATTTACACACTCGCTGATCGCGACTGGCATCGCTGGAGCAGGAAGTATCATTCCGATTGTGTTGGCTGCCTTCATCGGTGGAAAAGCGATCGATCGATCGATTTGGTGCATGGCAGGTGAGCATTGTAGCTGATGTTTTTAGCAGTCTCTCAGTTCTATTATTACCATTCATTTTTATCGAATTCAAATCAGTATCCCTGATTTTTATTTTCTTGCTGGTGTTTGTTGGTGCGTTATTTGATCCAACAGCAGTTTCAGCCCGTCATACCCTCATTCCAAAATTTGTCAGACTCGCGGGAATTCCCTTAGACAAGGTGAATGGGTATCGCGGTAGTCTGGAAAATGGAGCAGATTTGTTAGGTCCAATCGTCGGCGCAGGGTTAATTAGCTGGATTGGAACTGTCAATACATTGTTCGTTAACGCAGCCAGTTTCTTTGTTTGTGCTGTAGTATTTGCGATCGCAGTTCCACGTTCACGCCATCAAGAGTTTAAGCATGATTTGGTTGAGCCAATTGCCGGAATTCGGTTCATTCTCCAGCAGCGTCAACTAAGATCGCTCACTTTTAGCGGCATGGTACTTAATTTTGTGCTGCTGCCATTTCTCAGTCTCTTGCTTCCAGTGTTAGCCACCCAGAAATTTGCCAATCCTGCCCTACTGGGTCTTTGTTTAGCTGGATTTGGTATGGCAGCAACTCTGGGTGCTTTATCCTACGCAAGGTTGACAAAACGATTTTCTCGTTCAGCCATTTATTACAGCGGTTTACTTCTCACTGCGATCGCCATTCTGCTGTGCGCCATCGTCGAAACTCCAACTGCGCTGATTCTAGCGGTTAGTTTTGGTGGTTTGCTATTAGGCGCAGGAAATCCTCTAGAACAGACGATTTTGCAAGAAGTGACACCCAGTCGAATAGCTGGACAGGTTTTTACATCACACAGCGCAATCACTTTTACCGCAGGAATTTTCGGGTTACTGATTGCGGGTGTAATCGCAGAATTAAGCAGCGTCGAATGGGTATTGAGCCTGAATGGGAGTTTGTTGGCGATCACAGCGGCGAGCGGCTGGTACTTCATGCCACTATTGGATTGCATACGAGCTACAGGAGACAACCGAAGATCATCTTGATGCACTCAACAGGTGCTGAAAAGTAAAACAGGCTTAACTCGATGACACGAATTTGTCTCAACATAATTTAATTAGTCACTGTAGAATAGTTAACGCACTGAAGTGCCGTTGAGCATTGAGATAAATGAATTCGCAAAATGAACTCCTAAAACAGCAGTTGATAGAAGCGATTTCTTGTCAAAATCTGCAAGAAATTCAAAAAATCCTAACCCTAGCACAATTAGAGGATGAGACAATAATCCTCAAAGAAGCTCTCGTGCAAGTAGAGTATGTAAATTTTGTTTGGTTCTTGCAAGAATACGTAGGCAAGGAAAGTTATCAACAAGCCGTAAAGGATGTATCGACAAGCATGACTCAAAAACTAGTTAAAGGAGGTTTCAAGCCAGGGGTTGATTTCAACTTACACCCAGATGGTAGGATGTTGGCATCAAAGGAGGCAAATGAATATTTAGAAAATTATCAAGTTAATTCTGACCCAACATTGGGAATCAACTTAACCGGAACATGATCTTAGCAAGCTTGCCAAACCCTTGAGTAAAGGCATATTCAATCTCTGCGGGATCACAAATCTCTGTTAGTTTGGATTTCAGCCCAGGAAGTTCTCTAACCTCAATACACATATTTACATATACATCTTTAATTTCCACATGGAACAGGCCAGCATTTATGTTTAAAAAATCACCTGTTAGCATTGAACAGTGAGTTAAAGATTCAAGCCATTGTGATTTGTACTTCACTCTAAAATAATTATCGCCTAAATTCTTTTTGAACTTAGATGACTTCTCCTGTGGTTTTGGTTCCCAGAATATACTATTCTCTAACTGCCCAAGGGCTTCTATTGTCGCTATATTAGTCGCCACATTGCTACTGCCTTGTTGTTTAAGCTTTTTCTGTTCAACAAAAGACATAGCCAGGATGCGGTTCTTATGCCGCTCAAAAGCTTCCTTGTACAGTTCCCATGCTTTTTTGGTAATTGCTGATTGGGACGGCTCAACCATTTTAACGATTTCGCGCCAATCACCAAGAGTAAATTTGGTAATATTTTCAATAAAAGCGATGAAAATGGCGCTATAAATTTTAGTGGGACTCGCACCCCGTAAACCTTGCCTTCTGATGGTATCAGTAACTAAGTCTAATCTGTAAGTAGAAACAGAAAGGTCAATTTCTGCAAGCTCAAGGCTAAAACCCTGCCTAAGTCGAATTCTGCTAAAACTTGGCTTTGCAGAATTTTCTTTAGTAATAAAATCAATCATTTCACCGCAGCTTGGACAAATAGCTTGGTGATGTTGAATCACCACTCCATCCTCGTCAACTTCGGCTTCAATTTTAGCTAATTCATCAGTTAGCGGTTTAAAAATATGGGTGCAATGCTCACATTGGATTAAGCCTTTATTTTGTGTTTCTGATATAGTTTTAGGCAATAAACTCCGGCTCTCCAAGAGTAGTTATGTTAAAATAACATGAATAAACAAAATAACCATCAA
>NZ_JABXKN010000049.1:0-11233 GCF_017115065.1 Nostoc sp. JL23 | reverse complement strand
TTGGGCATTGGGCATTGGGCATTGGGCATTGGGCATTGGGCATTGGGCATTGGGCGTTGAAGATTAGAGATGATTGGGGATTAAGGATTGGAAAATCTTTCTTAGTTCCCATGCCCCATGCCCCATTCCCCATTCACTATTTTTGCTCTGCTGGTAAAATCTTGTTTTGAAGCCAACCCATTGCTTTATCTAGCAACAATCCAACAATGCCTATATAAACTAGAGCCAAAATTACTTCGCTGACGTTGTTATTTTGATAGGCATCCCAGATAAAAAACCCGATTCCAACAATACCGGACATGACGATTTCGGCGGCGATAATTGCTAACCAAGCTAAACCGATCGCAATTCTCAAGCCGGTAAAGATGTAGGGTAATGCCGCCGGAATCAAAATATTAGTGAAATATTCTTTGCGGCTAAGTTGCAGAACTTTGGCGACGTTGTTGTAATCTTGGGGAATTTGGGTAACGCCGACAGCAGTATTAATTAAGATGGGCCAAATGGCGGTGATGAAAATTACGAATAAGGCGGCTGGTTCGTTTTGTCGTAAAGCTGCTAAAGAAATGGGAACCCAAGCTAGAGGTGGTACAGTCCGCAGTAATTGAAAGATGGGGTCTAAAGCTTTGGACATGGTTCTATTGACACCAATCAAAATGCCTAAACCAATACCAACGATCGCAGCTAGGGTATAACTAATGGCGACTCGTTGCAAACTAGCGAGAATTTGCCAAAACAGACCTTTGTCAATGCCACCTCGGTCATAAAATGGCCAGAAAATTAGAACCCAAGTATCTTGGATAACCTGTATTGGTCCTGGTAATGTTGCTCCCGGAATCCAAGCGAAGAGTTGCCAGAGAACGAGGAAGATCGAGATGGCGATCGCAGGTGGTATCAAATCAGGAAATTGCTTTTTCAGACTGGAGATAAAGCTATTACTAAATCTAGGGCTTGCAGGGCGTTTTTGGGCGAGTGTCATGATGTTGTATTCTCCGCAAATTTTATTTGTTATTTGTTTTAGACGCGATTCATCGCGTCTCTACAAGTGATGAATCGCGTCTCTAAATACTGACCTTCTTGATTTTCAAACTCTTCAAATATTCTTCTGGCTTTTCGGGGTCAAATTTTATGCCATCAAAAAACTGTTCTACACCACGGGATGTATTTGTAGGAATATCAGCAGCGGCAATTCCAGCTTCTTTTGCAGCTTCTTTCCAAATATCTTCGCGGTTGACTTTATTGATGAGTTCTTTCGCCTTAGCAGCATTATTGTCTAGATAATCTTTTGGCAAGAATCCCCAACGAACGTTTTCAGTGATGAACCATAAATCGTGACTCTTATATGGATAGGAAACATTACCTTTTTCATCTTTCCAGTAGTAAGCAGCCATTGATTTATCATCAATTTTGCGACCATCACCCATGTCATACTTCCCTTGGTATGGATCAGCCAGGATTTCGGGTGAAGAAAGATTGAAATAATTTCGTCCAGCCAAAATTTCAGCCGCTTCTTTGCGATTATCAAAATTATCTAGCCATTGTTGGGCTTCCATAATTCCTTTTAAAATTGCTTTGGTAGCCTTGGGATTTTTATCAACCCAATCGCCTCTCATGGCAAGATATTCTTCAGGATGATTCTTCCAAATTTCTGCGGTTAATGCTGCTACGTAGCCGATTTTGTCTTGCACCAGGCGATAAGGCCAGGGGTCGCCTGTACTAAAGGCATCCATCGTTCCGGTTTTCATATTGGCTACAGTTTGCGCGGCTGGTACTGTGAGCAATTTGACATCTGCATCCGGGTCTAAGCCGCCTGCTGCTAACCAGTAGCGAATCCATAAATCTTGGTTGACGTGAGGAAAGGTGAATGCAGCTGTGAAGGGGGTTGAGGATTTTAATTCCTTAAATAAAGACTTAGCGCTGGCGAGTTGTAAACTAATACCTTTGCCTTGGTGCTTGCTGGCGATCGCAATTCCATTTCCATGTGTAATTAACTGACATAATACATACATGGGAATTTTTTGATTGCCTTTGGTAATTAAACCTTCTGTAATTAAATGTGGCATTGGCATCTGCCATTGACCGCCATCTATACCACCACCAGCAGAACCAATTTCTACGTTGTCTCTGGCTGCACCCCAAGAAGCTTGTTTGGAAAGGTCAACATTAGTCATGCCATACTTGGCAAAAAAGCCTTTTTCTTTAGCAATAATTAAAGGAGCCGCTTCTACAATGGGAATATATCCCAGCTTGACTTTAGTAGTTTCTGGTGTTTGTTCAGGACTAATATTAGCAACCGTTTGAGCAGTTGGCTGTGCTTGAGTGCTTCCACCAGTGAGGTTTTCAGGAGGATTACCCAAACAGCCTTTGAGGAATACAGCACCCGCAGATACTCCGACTGTAAAGATGAATTTGCGGCGAGAAATTTGATTAAAAAATTCTGTCATAAATATCTCCTGAAAACGTAAATGTTATTTTTTATAGCTATGACAATTTAGGCAAAAAACCTTGGTTTCTTGCATTATTAATGATTAATCAAGCTATATTTGACCAAGCGATCGCAGCCATTTCATCAATGAAATAGCTACCTGTATAAAAACTCGGCTAATTTATTGGCTCTGCTTTTTTAATGTGATGCAGAGGTATCATTCACCTTGTTGAAATTAGTTTACAGCCTTTGAAGCCGAATTTGTTAACTTGGAGTGGAGATTATTAAACAAATATTAGATTGGATGTATAAGTAAAAATTTATCTATTATCCTCAACTATAGGAATAATTTTTAATATATAAACTCTTATCTATGAAGACTATTATGTTTAATTTATGATTTACTGTTTCTATTTATTTTCTAACTTAATTTTAGTCATAATGTGTCATATATAAGTTTTCATTTATCATGACTATTATGTTGAGACTATGATTTATCTAGCAACTCTATTTGATTTGGAAACACCAAGAGGCTCAGATTCCCGACTTCTTGAAGAAGTCGGGGATCTTTCTATTCGTAACTCCTACACGGATTGCTATATCACATCCAGATAATTAGTTCTGATTGTCTCAACCAAGCAAACAATTGTGAGTATTTTAAGTAGTATATTCGGCGTTAATCTTCACGTAGTCATAACTCAAATCACAACCCCAAGCTTTACCTACACCATAACCATTGCCAACATTAACGGAGATTAATACCGTATCCTGTTGGAGATAAGCACCCACCGATGCTTTTTTCAAATAAGCACTTGCTGCTGCACGGTCAAATTCCAGAGGTTGTCCATTTTCTAACATTAAGAAATTCCCTAGCTTAATTTGCAGGTTTTCTTGCTCAAAGGGCACACCTGCACGTCCAGCGGCGGCGGCGATGCGTCCCCAATTTGGATCGCGTCCAAAGATTGCAGATTTAACTAAGGATGAACCTGCGATAGTTTTGGCTATTTGTCGGGCTGAGAGTTCCTCATGAGCGCCAGTCACTTCCACTTCAATGAGACAGGTTGCACCTTCACCATCACGAGCGATCGCTTTGGCTAAATGCTGGCAAACTGCTGTTAACATCGCCTCTAATTTCTCTGCTTCTGCGCCCCATTCTATAATTGCTGGGGTGCGAGATTGACCGTTTGCCAAGGCAATTAAGCTGTCGTTGGTGCTGGTATCACCATCCACAGTAATGGAATTAAAGCTTCTATCAGCTGCCCTTGCTAACATCTGTTGCCAAAGGTGAGGCGAAACCACAGCATCACAAGTAACAAATGCCAGCATGGTTGCCATATTAGGGTGAATCATACCGGAACCTTTGGCAATGCCGCCAATTCGTACCGGGCGGTCGCTTATAGTTGTCTCTAAAGCAATAGATTTTGTTACCAAGTCTGTAGTGATAATCGCACCGGCGGCGGCATCTGAGCCTGTTTGTGATAGTGCTGTTACTACTTTGGGAATTCCACTTCGCAAAGCATCCATCTTAATTCTTTGACCAATCACACCAGTGGAAGCCAATAACACAGATTCAGACGAAATGTTCAAGGCTTGGGCTATTGCCAGAGCAGATTCTAGGGTATCAAGGTAGCCTTGAGTTCCTGTAGCGGCGTTTGCTTGTCCGGCGTTGCAGAGGATGGCACGAGCGCTTTGTTTGGCTTGCAAGCGTTGGCGACAATATTCTACGCAGGCAGCTTTCACTTGGCTGGTAGTGAACACACCCGCTGCGATCGCTTCCACTTCTGAGAATATCAAAGCTAAATCTGGCAACCCCGAAGGTTTCAACCCTGCGGTAATTCCCGCGGCCTGATACCCCCTTGGTGCTGTGATACCACCTGTTATTTCTTGCCAATCTGCCATTATTTTTCCTTACAACTATCAGGTTGGATAGGTCAATTTGTACTTTACAAAAGTGCTGAGTTAGGAGTTACGAGTTAAGAGTTATTAGTTTCCCCCTACTCCCCACTCCCTTTTATTGTGAGTTTATTTGCTGATGGCAATAATAATGCACCAGTTGGCGATTGGCATAATTGTTTTTACCTTTCTTATGACGAAAAACCAAAACAAAAAAGGAGAGCCACTTGGGTCACTCTCTAGATCGTCAGGATACATCTGCTTACTAATCTCTCTGATTTACTTTTTAAGGGTTAATACTTATTTATTGAGATTATTTCTAAAAATTTTTAAATTTTATCCGTAAATACCACGAAAATAAAATAAAAAAGAGAGCTACTTAGGCAGCTCTCCAGATCATCAGGGTGCATCTACTTACCACAGCATATCATTTTACGTATGAGGGTTGTCACCAGCTTTTATATGAAGATTGTGTGAAGCAAGACCGGGAAAATACTTAGTTGGGGAATTGGGAATTGGGCATTGGCAGAAGAGGCAGAGGAGCGGAGAGGCAGAGGGGAAAAACTTACTGAAACTTCTCCCCTGCTCCCCTGCCCCTCTGCTCCTCCTACTTCCTCACCCAGCGAAGTTAGCTTGACAGCTCACTAGGCGTTCAGTTTTTTCTCAACCAATTCGTTAGTCAGCTTAGGATCGGCACGTTTCTCTGTCTTTTTCAGAACTTGTCCGACAAAGAAGCCTTTGAGATTAGTGTTACCGTTGCGATACTTTTCTAGTTCTTTGGGATTGGCGGCTATGACTTCATCAACAATGGGTTCCAGTACACTAGGATCGGTGATTAACTCTTGTCCGGCAAAGGCTTTCTCAGGAGAAATACCACTGAGTAAATCTGGCAACTTTTGTTTAGCTTGAGCATTGCTAATTTTGCCCGTTTCAATGCGAGTGATGATATCTGCTAAATTGGTGGGAGTCAGTCCGATTTGACTAATAGTGAGTTTTTGCTTATTGAGATGGGCTGCAATATCTTGAGTAATCCAGTTGGCAGCAGCTTTGGCATTTGCTCCAGATGCGATCGCAGTTTCAAAATATTCGGCGATTGAACGATCTTCTGTTAACACTCGCGCATCGTAAGGGGAAAGCCCCAATTCGCTTTCATAATGATGGCGTTTTTGAGCGGGTAATTCTGGTAATTCGCTACGCCATTGCTCTAATTGTGCATTTGACACCTCAATTGGTGCTAAATCTGGTTCGGGGAAGTAGCGGTAATCGCTAGAACCTTCTTTCACGCGCATACTACTTGTGCATTGAGCGCCTTCTTGCCACAGTCGAGTTTCTTGGATAATGCGATCGCCTGCTTCGATGGCGGCGATTTGGCGTTCAATTTCGTAGTCAATCGCCCGTTGGATGGCGCTAAAGGAGTTCATGTTTTTAATTTCTACTTTGGTGCCAAATTCCTTTCGTCCTACTGGACGCACAGAAATGTTGACATCGCAGCGCAGAGATCCTTGTTCCATGTTGCCGTCACTCACGCCGAGATACCGGACAATCCGACGCAATTCTTCAGCATATTCAGCAGCTTCTACTCCAGAACGCAAATCGGGTTCCGAAACAATTTCTACTAACGGGATACCTGCGCGATTGTAGTCTACCAGAGAATAGGAAGAACCAGAGAGGCGATCGCTACCTGCGTGTACCAATTTTCCCGCATCTTCTTCCATGTGCAGACGCGTAATGCCAATGCGTTTGCGAATCGGATTCCCCTCAGCATCTACCAACTCAATTTCTAACCAACCATGTTCTGCGATCGGTAGATCGTATTGAGAAATTTGGTAATTTTTGGGTAAATCTGGATAAAAATACTGTTTACGGTCAAATTTACTATATTTAGCAATTTGACAATTTAGTGCTAAACCAGCTTTGACTGCGTATTCTAATACTTTTTCATTGAGTACAGGTAAGACCCCAGGTAAACCCATACAAACCGGGTCAATGTTAGTATTGGGGTCAGAGCCGAATGCCGTAGAGCTATTAGAGAAAATCTTGGTATTAGTACTCAGCTGACAATGGGTTTCTAAACCAATAATCGCTTCATACTCAGTTTTTACAGTCGTAGCAGTGGTCATAATATCAATAATTTGAGCATAATCCTTGTAGTGGTACTATTGTAGCGGCGTATTGAGTTGCTCTGAAGACGGTTATTTGGGTGAGCAATGCTTACCTCTTGAGCTTGAAAAGGGAGACGCACATCTAAGGTGAAGAAAATCTTAATCATTGGTTCTGGAGGTGCTGGTAAATCTACCCTAGCCCGCGAACTCGGAACCATCTTAGGTTTAGAAGTGATTCACTTGGATGCTTGGTACTGGAATGCTGGTTGGGTTGAGACTCCAAAAGCTGAATGGCAGAGCATAATCCAAGACCTAACCCTACGAGAATCTTGGATTATGGATGGTAATTATGGCGGTACTCTCGACGTTCGTTTGTCGGTTGCAGACACGGTAATTTTTTTGGATTTTCCCCGGCTTTTATGTTTGTCGTGAGTGATTAAACGTCGCTTCATGTATGCAGGACAATCTAGGCCTGACATGGCATCAGATTGTCCTGAAAGATTGAATTGGGAATTTCTCAAATATATCTGGTCATACCCAATTATTTGTCGTCCTGGAATTTTAGAAAAACTTAGTCAATTAACACCAAATCAGCAAGTTATTATTCTCCGCAAACCAATAGAAGTTAGAGATTTTTTGCAAAATATTTCACACAATTCAGATTTAATCAATTGATTTTTATGAAAAAAAATGAATAAATAATATATAAAGTATATATTGTTACTTATGTGTTAGCCAATTACCAAAAAACTAGATTAAATTACTATGATAAAGTATGAAATTAGCAAATTATGGTAGGGAGCAACTCAGATTATGATTGATGTCAAAACAGCAGTAAATGCTGCATATCAATATATAAAATCCATACAAGATATAATGGGTTCTTCATTAGGAGATTTGAGACTGGAAGAAGTTGAACTTTCTGAGGATAAAAGCTTCTGGTTGATTACTTTAGGGTTTGATATTCCTAAAAAACCTCCTAAAAGCCGATTGGAAGATTTAATTCCTCCCTCTCTTACTTCAACCCCTGTGTTGTATGAACGAGAATATAAACTTTTTAAAGTGAATTCTCAAACTGGCGAAGTAGAAGCAATGAAAATTAGACAAGTATGAAAGATTTGATTGCTTCCCTTGTTCGTCGTTATTGCCAAAAAGGGGTTTTAATTGATACAAATATTCTGCTTCTCTTTTTAGTTGGGAGCGTCAAGTCGCTTCGCTCCAATTAAAAATTAAAAATTATTAATTAAAAATTGCAAGACGCGACGCTCGAATATTCGCTTGCCGCCGACGCTATCAGTGAACCTGAACGTTCTCAGTGCTTTGCAATATTTGCTCAATTTGTTAAAAATGTTGCTCTTTTGGAGGAATACTAGGTAAAAATATGAAATTATTTTGGAAGGGTTAATTTCTATAATTTTTATATATAAATTAAAAAATGCCTGGGAGTGTTGCCGTGTTTCCACCCCAGACATTTTTTATTCTTAACTTGCTCCTCACACACAAATAGATAATATCACTACTTCTATCAGATGGCAAGTATATTGAGTGACAATTCTAAAACCGCACGGGCAATCCAATTTCTGACCAATTAAAAAGCGCTTGGGAGTGTTGCCGTGTTTCCACCCCAGGCGCTTTTTATTTTTAACTTGCTCCTCACACACGACTAAAATATATCACTAGTCCAATGCAAAAGCAAGTAAATTATGTGACACTTTTTAAACCGCACACCTTACGGTCAATAATTTAGTGTAAAAAGTGACGTACACCAGTTAAGACCATCAGCAAACCCAGTTCGTTAGCAGCAATGATAGAATCTTTATCGCGCAAACTTCCCCCAGGTTGGACAATGGCTGTAATTCCTGCTGCCGCTGCTGTTTTGACTGAATCATCAAAGGGGAAGAATCCATCGCTGGCTAAAGTTGCACCTTTGGCTTTTTCTCCAGCTTGTTCTAGGGCAATTTTAACAGAGCCAACACGGTTCATTTGACCAGCACCTACTCCTAGTGTAGTGCGATCGCTAGTTACAACAATGGCATTAGATTTCACGTGTTTGCAAATTTTCCATGCAAACAACAGTTCGGCTAATTCGCTCTCAGTGGGTTGACGTTCAGTTACAACTTGCCATTGACTGGCATCAGCAATCACATCATCGCTAGCTTGGACAAGGAAACCACCTGCGATCGCTTTCACTGTATCCTTAGGGCCACTGCTCAAATCAGCTAGAGTCAAAACCCGCACGTTAGATTTCTTAGCCAGGATTTCTTGGGCTTCCGCATCACAACTTGGTGCAACCACACATTCAAGAAATGTTTTTGTTAACTCGCTAGCCGTAGCCGCATCAATCGGACGGTTGAGTGCGACAATCCCACCAAAGGCAGAAGTCGAATCAGCATTAAAAGCTTTTTGATAAGCTTCGGAAATTGTACTTCCCAATGCCGTACCACAGGGATTTGTATGTTTGATAATCGTTGCTGCTGGAGTATCAGTGAATTCAGCAATAATTCGGCGTGCGGCTTCTAAATCAACTAAGTTATTGTAACTAAGTTCTTTGCCTTGGAGTTTTGTAGCGGCTGCCCATCCAGTTGGGGTAGTACCAGTTTTATACCAGGCGGCGGATTGATGGGGATTCTCGCCGTAACGCAGAGATTGCAATTGTGTGCCACTAAGGGTGTACTGCTCTGCTTCAGCGAGATAAGATGCGATCGCGCGATCGTAACTAGCAGTATGCGAAAATCCTTTTAATGCCGCCTTTTGCCGAAACTCTAGGGATGCTACACCGTTATTTTGGTGCAATTCCTGCAAATACTCGTCATACTGTGCCGGATCGCATAATACAGCGAGATGGGCAAAGTTTTTCGATGATGCCCGCAGCATAGCCGGGCCACCAATATCAATTTGTTCTACAGCTTCTAATAATGTCACCCCTGGTTTAGCGATCGTTTCCTCGAAAGGATATAGATTCACCACCACTAAATCAATCGGGCGAATTTGGTTATTTTCTAAATCTGTAATATCTTCGGGAACATTTCGTCGGGCTAAAATCCCGCCGTGAATTCGGGGATGCAGCGTTTTGACTCGACCACCTAAAATTTCTGGTGAACCTGTATAATCTGCAACCTTCGTAACAGGGAGTCCTGCATCTTTGAGGGCTTGGGCTGTTCCCCCACTGCTGATTAAACCAAAGTCAAATTCTTCAACCAAGCTACGGGCTAGGTCAATTACACCAGTTTTGTTAGATACACTCAGCAGGGCTAGACGCGCCATTGATCAATTCCTTAAAAGTAGGCTAGAAGCGAAGGATCTCAAGTTTTGCATAAGCCTTGGTTTACTTCAAGACCATGAGGAATAATAGCGTTAATTATCATCTAGCCATCACTTTTATCAATTAAGACTGCTACAGATGGCAGGCATTGTGCCAGTGCGACATTTATTCTTCCTCTTCTTCCTCATCCATAATATCTAATTCACTTATGTAATTAATATATTCTTCATGATATTCTCGCTGTTCTAAAAGCCTGTATACTCCATCAATATTAATTTTATTTAAAACCTCTCTTGCCGCTTTCATAGCTTGTTTCTTCATTATCAGTTTATTTTTATTTGATGAAAATTCTAATAATCTTTCTGCCACTAAAGCATTAATTATCTCAAAATCAAATCCATTCCAACAGTTAACGCCAGTAAAATTTTCTTTAGACTTTTCACGACTATTGTTAAGGTACTCATTATGTTGATCTCCACTTGAAAGGTATATCATCATTAAATATAAAGGTTTCATAACTGCGTAACGCTCTTGAAAAATCCTTAAACTTTCTTGTTGGACTTCAAATTCATCTGCAAGATTACAAGCTCTACTATAGGCTTCTTCTTGATTCTTGTAAAACCAAGTAGTTTTTATTAAGTCTGGTTCTTTAGTACACTCTGCTAGAAAATTTTTGCCAAAAATATCTGATTCTGGAAGTTCAAAAACAGTAATTTTCCAATTTTTTGTGTTTTTACTAAAGATTTATTTTTTATTTGTCAGCAATCTTTGTGTTTCTGCTTGCTCTTTAGCTTTCTTTTCTAAGAACAGTTGTTCGCGTTGTGCTTGTTCTCTAGCCTGTTTAATTTCATAAGCATCATCACAAATATTTAGCTTCTTATTAACCTCTTCCCAGAATTCACTATCTTTTGCATATAGACCTTTTTGAGTCAAGCTATCAATAAATTCTTGACCACAGAGTTGAATAGCATTTTTTTTCAATGCTGGTAAGTTAGTAAATGCTTCAAAATTATTTTTATCCATTTTTGCTTTTTAGAAAAAATTAAAATTTACATTAGTTCTGCTTGTAAATTTATACTCATTAATTTTCCCCTGATCTTTTCAAAGATACACATTATTATGTAAAAAAATATTTGTGTAAAAAATCTTAAAAAAAGTATTAGAAACGTAAAACATATTTATCTTGACAGATTAGACACATTTAAGATATTAAAAATACAGAGTCCATTTGCTGAGACTGTAAAGTTCAAGCAAATGAAGCAGTCGTAATACTGAAAATTACAAAGGAAATAATTATGCCTTCACAAGGTACTGGCGCTAACGTTGACCCGCGATCGCTTAAGCCTTCTATTGACCTCGCTACAGTCATAGAGTTACTTGCTCAAGCTATTTTTCCTAGCAGTAATCAGGCAAATCCCAACCAGCTAAATCCTAAAGCGATACAGTTGTTTGAATTTGATGACAAACAAAATAAACGCCTTAGAATATGTACTTCAGCCGTTAGGGACTTCCAAAGAATAAATTATTCCAAGAAAAACAAGAAATATGTTTTCT
>NZ_JABXKN010000085.1:0-11350 GCF_017115065.1 Nostoc sp. JL23 | reverse complement strand
GGACACCAGAAGCGGAAAGCTTTGCTCTATCCCTCGTACAGCTTCTTCACTGTCCCGTTGTGTTGATATCTCCATTCAAACTGCAACCCAAAGACATTGGATGCCAAATTGCCAAAATTGTTTAGAGGTTATCTTCTCTCGTATTCCAACTCCAGAACACTCAGCAATTTCTCTTCCACAACAGTAAGATAAGGCCGATTTACCTTCTCCAATAACTGCAACAGACTTTTGACTGTCTCCTCCAGCGAATCGGAATATATTCAAGGGAATTAAGGGTAATTACGATGCCCGTCGTGCTTATGGTTTGAGTTGCTCTCCCCGGCAAGCTGCTGTGGCTTGGAAACGAATTGATTACTTGTGGAGTCTATTGTCCAGTCAGGAGGCATGTTTAGATCCAAAGATTTCTTAGCACGGGTGACTGATTACGATTTAGAGAGGGTGCGATTATGACAATCTACACCTCATACTACCGTGGCGAAGTCCGAGGCGAGGCTATTTCCATCTCGCTGTATCCTCTATCTTGTGCTTTCCCCTTCTTTTTTACTACCCCAACTCACATAAGCCGTTATAAACTTTACGACATTTCTATATTCGCTCTCTATTTGATTAATCATTTGAGATAGTTCAGCCCATAATTGGTTATCGGCAGAAATTTCTAAACTTTGACACATCATTCCCAACCTCGCTGCACCAATACTAACGCTAGGAGAGCGCAAAGCGTGAGCCGCTTTTTGTAGTTTTGTTCGCTCACCATTGGCGGCAGCATCCTTAATCATCTGCATTCTCAGTGGAGCGTCTGTTAAATAAATATCCAGTAACTCGGCAACAAATTGATCGCCATCGCTGTCCAACATGGTTCGCAAATCTTGTAAAATACGCAAATCAATTACCAGACGTAAATTGGGAATTCCAAACTTTTCCACAACTGCTTCCAGCGCTTGAGTATCACTTGGATGACTAGTTTGGTAGCTCATAGGTCTAAAAATATACTTCTTATTCTCTATAAGGCATTTTAAAAACTCAGTGTCAATTGTAGAATGACGGACTATTTGCTCGAAACCGCAAATTTCTGTCACCAATCTAAATTCTTCTGCATTACCAAGCCCCGTTGGGGCGGGTATAGGGTGTGGGGAAACAGCCAGCCCCAATACTGCTCGGTTAAGGAATTTCTTGGTTGAGGCAAGCAGGGGGAGCAGGGGGAGAAATGGAGGCAGGGGAGGAGTTTTACCTCAAGAGCTTATCCGAGCAGTATTGCAGCCAGCCCCAACAACCTTCTTCGTCAGAAGCCCCATCTTTTTCAAGGCGCTTGCATTGGGCGAGGTCAACGCCGGAGGCAGGGGAGCGGGGAGCAGGGAGCAGCGGGGAGGTAGTAACGGATCTTGATACTCCGACCAATCCAGAACGTCCTTTATAACGGGGCTTGATACCCATGTTGCGCTCCGCTCCGCTTCACGGCTTCGGGGCAGGGATTGCTCCCCCTGCTCCCAGCAAGAACTGCCCCTTTGCCTCTTCGGATAATAACGTATTATCCGAAAATCTAAAGATAAATAACAGACTGATAAAAATATAAATACTGAAGTAAAAATCATAATTACCAATAATTAGACAGATGAAAACAGGGTTAAATTAAGCAAATTAAACCCCAAAAGCAAGCTAATTATTATAATGGCAATGAAATCAAAATTAACCAGGGCAGGGTAAGAGAGATAAATAATTGTAGACCAGAGCGAAAATTTCTTTATAGGGGCAAGACCTGCTAATTGAAATCAAAATTTTTCGGCTATTAACTGTGATAGTTGCGCCTAACTTCAATAACTTTGTCCGAATAGTGCCAACAGTAGCGTTTTGAAGCTCCGTTTTGGCTAAACACTTCTCTCGTAAAGCATTCATTAAAATGTAAGCAACAGATGAAAACCACAAACGTAGTTGATTACCTGCGAATGTATGGGTGCTTGTTCTATCACTTTTTAGTTCTAGTTTTTGCTCTTTGAGACAATTTTCCATGTTGCCTCTTGGACAATATTTTTCTGTATAAAGTTTTCTAGGCGGGATTTTCTTTATTGATAGTGAAGTTACTACAAAACGAGTATCTACCCCTTGATTACTATATTCAACTTTGGCAACAACCCGACGATTTCGACTCCAAGAGTATAGAGTTTTATAGTTAAGCAATGAATACCAAACTGAATTCTTCACAAATGCTGTTGCTGCGAGGTGTAAATCTGGTGACGGCGCAAATAAGGATTCAAAAAACTCAACTACTGGTTGCAGTTTTTGTTCATATTCTTGAGATGCACGGTATTTAATTGATTGTGAAAGCTGAATTAATCGACTATTTTGCGCTAACCCAAACACATAATCGATTTCTCGTTGTGATTCACACCATGCCATAATCTCTTCTCTCGAATATGCACTATCTCCACGAATCATAATTTTGACATTACTCCAGCATGAACGGATTATTTTATGATTCTTTGTAACTCCTCTAATGCCCCTTCTGCCGGGTCTACGTTAGACGCACGTAGCTTTGCTGCTAATAAATGTTGACCAGAAAAAATATAAATTTGCGCATAACAGTACGCCCGATAATAAGGGTTAAAAAACACTTCTTCTTGATGACCATGTACCAGATCGTCAGTCACATCTAAATCTAAAGTTATTTGTCGTGGTGGGGAAGAATATGATTCTAAAAATATTTCCACCAATAGTGTTTCTATAGCTGATATATCATGTTCAATTCGATGATATCGACTTTCAGCTTTCGACGTTATATTTTCTGGACAGTGTTCCAGACAATTTAACGTACTTTTACCAGCTAAAGTCATTGATTCAAGCTTTGAATTAATCCCTTGACCCACTGCTAATGCAAATATCAAATCTTGGCGTAGAGTTTCATGGTCATTTATGTCTTCATAGCCCATGATTAAACCATATATTTTCTGTGCAATCAAACTACTTACCGAATGTTCAACTTTCTTCTGTTCTCTGTAATCTTTGAAACACTGTGCTAATCGTAATGTTATTTTATTTTCCGGTCTAGTTCCGCAATTAATGTTAACCCTGCATCCGATGTTACAGCTTCACCCTGGAAATTAACTATCACTGGATATGACTTGACTTGTTCAAATTTGAACTGTTCCGGTATACAATCTGTTTTCTGAAGAGTCAGACTAAAACTGCTGGAATTCAGGTGTATTAATCATTTTGGCAGTTTTTGACTCTTATTTTTTCAGGCTTTGTGAGAAATCCGGGGTAATCGCAGAAAACGTTTTGGTCTACGTTGCAATTTGATTGCTGGGCTTCTCAACTATGAACTTGCCCTGTTCTTTTGATTCGTGCAAGAGGTCTAATCAAGAGAAGAAAAGTGGGAAAAGTGGGAAAAGTTAAATTTTTTTTTGTAAAGATGTAAATTTTACTATTGATATGTTGTAAATTAAATTTATATAAATTATATAGACAATAATTAGATAAATACTAGAGAGGTTAAAAGGTTGAAAATAAAATAAAACGAAGGTAAACAAAATTTGGCGGTTTAAGTTCCCTGCCTTTACAGGCAGAAGGTTTTGGGTCGGGGTTCAAATCTTCATCATTTAAATGTAATTGTGAACTGGTTTCACATTCTTATTTTTGGTAGAATACCAAGCTTTAAGAAATTCCGAATTTAATGCTTGTACATTACAATTTTTAAAAAAACATAATTTAGTCATTAAAAGTTGGAATTAAGTTAGGTTTGCTGTATAATTTACGGATAAATTAGCTGATTAAAGATCCCCAATTAATCTATAATTATTTGGTTTCTAAGACGCTTACAGACTCTATAAATCTAGGCTATTATTGGTGGATTCTGAGGGCTAAATTATTCTTAAAATTGCTTTTTTTGATTTGATGAAGTTTGAAATTAAATATTTTTTCCTTGTGTAATAGTTGTAATTTTAAACCTCTAAAATTGACTGGAGAATTTTTCTAATGGCCTTAGAAAATTTGAGTAATCATTTAAACTTTTCTGGAGGGCCTGGAGCATTACCTGAGCCAGTGCTAAAACTTACTCAAGCAGCCATAATGAATGTGCCGGAAGTTGGCTTGTCGGTTTTAGGTATCAGTCATCGCTCCGATTGGTTTCGTGATGTAGTAGACGAGACGGAAAATAATTTGCGGGAATTACTGGGAGTCCCAAGGGATTATCATGTTCTTTTTTTACAAGGAGGTAGCAGTCTACAGTTTTCCATGATTCCAATGAATCTCTTACATGGAAGCAAAAAAACTGCGGAGTATATTGTGTCTGGTTACTGGAGTGCAAAAGCAGTGCCTGAAGCAAGCATTGAAGGGAAAGTACGGGTGGTGTGGGATGGCAGAGATAGCGGTTATAACCGATTGCCAGCAGCTGAAAAACTAGTACTTTCGTCGGAAGCTGCCTATTTACACTATGTCTCGAACGAAACAGTAGAGGGAGTACAGTTTTCTTACCTGCCTGGGATGTCTGATGATGTACCGTTAATTTGCGATATGGCTTCAGATTTTTTATCTCAGCCGATAGCAGTTGACCGTTATGCATTAGTATATGCCCACGCACAAAAAAATCTTGGACCAGCGGGTTTAACAGTGGTGATACTTCGAGATGATCTTCTCCAGAGAATTCCCTCTAATTTACATAAAATGTTAGATTACCGCACTCATATTAAAAGTAAGTCAATCTACAATACACCTCCAGTGTTTGCCTTATATGTAGTGATGCAAGTTAGCCGTTGGCTACGGAAAGATATTGGTGGATTGGCGGCAATGGCAGAGATAAACCAAGCCAAGGCAGCCACTCTTTATAAGGTGCTTGATGAAAGCGGAGGATTTTATCAAGGTCATGCTATTCGGGAATATCGATCGCTGATGAATGTTACGTTTCGTTTAGCAGACCCCAATTTAGAGCCTCTATTTCTCAAAACCGCAGTAGAAAACGGATTTTATGGCTTAGATGGACACCGTTCAATAGGAGGTTTGCGGGCATCACTTTACAATGCTGTCACTCAGTCTGGAGTAGAGGACCTGGCTGCATTTATGGTTGACTTCCAGCAATGCTACGGTTAACACGATTCGTAACAAAACAATTGCTATATGAAATTTTTAGATGTTGTTAATTTTATTGTCAGAGTTGAGATGCAATTCTCAGCCAAGTTGAGGAGTGAATACTATGAATATTGAACCTATTGCTATTATTGGGATCGGATGCCGTTTTCCAGGTGCAATCACTCCCGAAGCTTTTTGGCATCTACTCTGCAATCAAATTGACGCGATCGCACCTATTCCCTCCGAACGGCAAAATCTACATTCCTGCTTTATTCCCGGCTCCACTTCATCACAGACGCAACTTATCCAAGGTGGTTTTTTAGAGCAAATCGATCAATTTGACCCACAGTTCTTTGGCATCGCCCCACAAGAAGCCGTTAGCATCGATCCTCAACAACGGCTGTTACTGGAAGTCACTTGGGAAGCTCTCGAAGATGCTGGGTTAGTCCCTCAAAAACTCTCAGGAAGCGCAACAGGAGTTTTCGTTGGTATTGCCGGTTCTGATTACTACGAAATCATGGCAGAAGCACGCTCGACCAATGGCTATGCAGCCAATGGCAATCTCAGCAGTGTTGCTGCTAACCGTATTTCCTACCTGCTTAACTTGACGGGCCCGAGTTTGGCAATTAACACCGCTTGTTCCTCTTCTCTAGTAGCAGTTCATCTTGCCTGTCAGAGTTTGCGTAGCCGGGAATCTAGCCTAGCTTTAGCCGCAGGCACCAACATCATGCTATTCCCGGAAGTGACAGCAAGCCTCACAAATGCAGGGATGATCTCGGCTACAGGACGTTGCAGAGCATTTGATGCTCAAGCCGATGGCTTGGTGCGGAGTGAAGGAGTTGGTGTTGTAGTGCTGAAGCTGCTGTCTCAAGCATTGGCAGATGGCGATCCCATCTATGCGATCATCCGGGGTAGTGCAATCAACCAAGATGGACGTAGTAATGGACTGGCTGCTCCTAATCTGCAAGCACAACAGACACTACTACAGGAAGTTTATCAAGATACCGGAATTTTGCCAAGTTCAATACAGTATGTCGAAGCACAGGGGACTGGAAGTTTGTTAGGGGATGCTATTGAACTGAAAGCCCTGGCAAATATCTTAGTAGCGAATCGCTCTTTTGGAGATAAATGTCGGATTGGTTCTGTAAAAACCAATATCGGGCATTTAGAGGCCGCTAGTGGAATTGCTGGATTAATTAAAGTGGCATTGTCCCTCAAGTATGGAAAGATTCCGCCGAACTTGCATTTTCAGCAGCCAAATCCGAATGTGGCATTAGATAAACTGCCTCTACAAGTGCAGCAAACCCTAGAACCTTGGTCAAGCGATCGCCCCTGTATTGCAGGCGTGAGTGCGTTCGGCTTTGGCGGCACAAACGCTCATATAGTGATGGCAGCAGCACCCGATTTGGTTTTAGAGTCTTCTGAGATTGATCGTCCTTTACATCTGCTGACTCTATCTGCCAAAACCGAAACAGCATTGCGATCGCTAGCCCAGCGTTATCACGAGTTTTTAGTTAATCATCCTGATATATCAATTGCGGATGTTTGTTTTAGTGCCAATACTGGCAGAACCTCATTTAACCATCGGCTGGCTGTAATTGGGGATTCCACAACACAAATTGCAGAACGTTTGCAGGCGTTTGCATTATTTGGGCAGTCAGCTGGGTTAGTGAGTGGTTTTGTGAAGCCAAAAAAGATTCCTAAGATTGGATTCTTGTTTAGTGGCTTGAGTAACTACAGACTAGGACTAGATCGGCAACTATACGAACAATCACCCACCTTCCGCCGAGTACTTGATCGCTGTAATGCGATCGCTCAACCATTGCTGGGAAAGTCTTTGCTTGATATTCTCTATTCCCCTAATACCCCAGAAAATTCTACCAATGAAGTATATACTGATTCAGAATTATTTATAGCAACATTTGCACTGCAAGTAGCACTTTGCGAATTGTGGAAAGTTTGGGGAATTACACCCACAATCATTATGGGAATAAGCATAGGAGAGTATGCGGCTGCCTATCTTGCTGGCTTGTTCAGTTTGGAAGACGCACTCAAGATAATAATCTCTGGACAGCAGCATATCCAATCTAAAAACTCAAAGGGGACGATGGTCGGCGTGTTTGCAGATGAACAGCGAGTAGAGGCTGCAATTCAACCTTATGGTGACAAGGTTGGCATTGGCTTTTATGGCGGCCCGCAAATTGTAATTTCCGGTCAGCAAGAGGTAGTTGATGCAGTTGTGGCCGATCTCAAAGCACAAAAAGTCAAAACTGTTCGCTGGGACACATCCTATGCCTATCATTCCCCGCTGATGAAATCGCTGGAGATTGATTTTGCCCAATATAAGTCAGACTATACCCCCTCTCCCGCACAAATTCCTTTAATTTCTGGAACTACAGGTCAGCTATCTCCAGATGCCATAACAAAAATAGACTACTGGGTAAGTCTGATCCGTGAACCCGTAAGATTTGCAATGGGTATGCAAACTATGCACGAGCAAGGAGTTACAGTATTTGTCGAGATTGGGCCCAAATCCAGTTCATTGTCGATGGGTATGCGTTGTCTACCTGAAGGGGCTGGAACTTGGCTGCCAAGCTTACGTTCGGGGAAATTCAGCTGGCAGCAGTTGTTGTCCAGTTTGGCACAACTCTACGTTTTAGGAGTACCTGTCAATTGGTCAGGATTTGATCGCGATTATCGCCGCGATCGCCTACGACTACCCACCTACCCCTTTGAGCGACAAAGCTATTGGTTCAGCAGTAGTCGCTCGTCTCAACCAAGCGCTCTATCTGCACTACCTCACCGTTCTTTGATTTCTAGTTTATTTGACCGGGGAGATTCAGCAGAACAGATTGTTCAACTTCTTGCCCAAACAGAATTATTTTCACTAGCGGAAGT
Source organism: Nostoc sp. JL23 (assembly GCF_017115065.1). Taxonomy (NCBI): domain Bacteria; kingdom Bacillati; phylum Cyanobacteriota; class Cyanophyceae; order Nostocales; family Nostocaceae; genus Nostoc; species Nostoc sp. JL23. Next base: position 3,397 of record NZ_JABXKN010000085.1, on the reverse strand, counting down.
GCAACTCCTACCAAAACTCATCACTACTTTAGTTCGACATCACCAGGAAACTGGATTTTCCACCGATGAATATGAATCTTCTTTGACCAGCCAAACCATAATTCTAGACGTACCTACCCCTAAAATTCTTGTCCCTGAATCGAATATTTCATTAAGGCGATTGTCCTTTGGACACGCTACGCGATCGCAACTTGCAACATCCCCAGAAGAACAGCAGCAACAGCTTGAAGAATATTTGATAGAACAAATTGCTAAAGTGTTGGGATTGCCTCCATCTCAGTTAGATGTTGAACAACCGCTCAATACTTTGGGGTTGGACTCGTTGATGTTAATTCAACTAGTAAACCGTGTAAAAAAAGACTTTGCTTTAGAGTTGTCAATCGAGGCGTTATTTGAAAACATGACCCTGCTCGATCTGGCTCAACAATTACAGACCCAATTGGCCTTGTTTAAAAGTGAATCTGATGATGCTCCCATCATGGTTACGAGGACAGAGGCTGTTGCTTTGCCTTTGTCTTTTGCTCAGGAGTCATTTTACTCTCAAATAAAACTAGACCCAAGTAATCCCTTTGCCAATCTACCCTTCACCCTACACTTTACGGGCGATCTCGACATTCCAGCGCTAGAACGCAGTCTGAATGAGTTAGTGCATCGTCACGCTGCTTTGCGAACCACTTTTGATATTGTCGCAGAAAAACCGACTCAAATTATTCATCCAATGATGAATCTACCATTGTCGGTGGTGGATTTGCGATCGCGTAGCGTGTCCGTTCGCGCAGCGTCTCTGACAGGAGAAGGACAATCGCTATCTCAAGCAGAACAACAAATAACAGTGCAAAAGTTGTCCCAAAAAGAAGCTCACGAATCGTTCGATATTGTTCGAGGGCCGCTTTTACGAACCACACTGCTGAGACTCTCAGAAAATCGACATATATTGCTGATTACTCTCCATCACCTGATTACAGATGGCTCTTCTATGGTTATCTTTCTTCAGGAACTTGGAGCAATCTATCAAGCATTTTCCCAAGGAAAATCCTCACCTCTACCAGAATTACCAATGCAATATGCAGACTTTATTGTCTGGCAACGTCAATGGCTGCAAAAAGAGGCACTGGCAACACTACAAAGCTATTGGCAACAACAGCTTGCACCGCATCTGGTCGTCCCTGAAATCAAAACAGATCAACCTCGTCCTGCTGTGCCGGGATTGAGAGCAGCCATCTACCCGTTCCAACTATCTGAAATTTTATCAGCCCAACTCCAAGCACTCAGCAAACAAGAAGGTTGTACTTTATTCATGCTTTTGTTAGCAGCTTCACAGATATTAGTTTATCACTATACAAATCAGCTTAACTTCTGTATAGGCACTACTGTTGCTAATCGCAATCGAGCTGATATTGAAGCTTTAATTGGTTGCTTTATTAACCAGATTCCAATTAAAGCAAAATTAGAAAACAATCCCACATTCCGACAGATACTTTATCTGGCTCGCAAAACCACTTTAGAAGCGTATGCCTACAGCGCTCTTCCCTTGAAATATATTCTGGAAACTGTACCCCTGTCCAAAACAGATAATGCTCACACATTTCCTCTACCAATAGTAGTAATTTTTCACAATGAGATTCCCTTATTAACTGAGAATGTAAAAATTTCAGAACATCTTTCTGTTCGCCTACAAAATAGACCATTCAGGGGAGCAAGACGAGATTTAACTCTACATCTGTGAATAGGGGCAAAAGGCATTTGGGGAGAAATGGAATACGATGTCGATTTGTTTTTTGAAAGTACAATTAATACAATTTTGGAAGACTTTAAGATTTTACTTCAAAATATTGTTATTAATCCAAATATCCATATTTTAGAGATGCAGAGAAAACAGATTTAGAATAAATTTATAACGATTTCCATTATAAAACAGCGTGTTTGTTGGATATTTCTAATTTCAAAATGGAGAAAAAGAGCCTTGTGAATGTAAGATTTCGTCATATTTTAATATTGACAGTTTACCCAGGTGTCATGTCGATTGGTCTGATGATTTATTTTGGTCTGAAAAATTATGGCATAAACGTCTTCCTTAGTAGTTACGTAGCTACAATCATTGCTGGAGTCGGTCTAATAACTTTTTTTGAACTTATACTTCCTTATCGGAAAGAGTGGTTGCCCAGTAAGAGCGATGTTGGAACTGACTTCATTTTTATGATGTTGGTACAGGTATTGCTCCCGTACTTTCTTTCTATTTTCTCAGTGAGTTTGTTGCTCGGCTTTATCAACAACAATAATTTGAACTTAAGTAATTTCTGGCCGCACAACTATCCCATCTGGATACAAATTTTGATTATGATATTGTCTGGTGATTTCTTGAGATACTGGTTACATCGTGCAGCCCATACATGGCCTCCGTTATGGCGATTTCATGCCGTACATCACTCCGTTCACAAATTATATTGGCTTAATCTTGGGAGATTTCATCCCTTAGATAGATCGCTGCAACTTTTGTGCGATAGCTTGCCCTTCATTTTTCTTAGCGTATCCAAGGAAGTACTGGCACTTTACTCTGTTATTTACTCAATTAAAGGATTTTTTCAGCACTGCAATATAGACGTAAAACTTGGCTGGTTTAATTACATTATCAGTGGACCTGAGCTACATCGCTGGCATCACTCCAAAAATATTAGTGAATCAAACAATAATTACGGAAATCATGTAATAATTTGGGATATTCTTTTTGGCACTTACTTTCTTCCTAATGGTAAAAATGTATCCGAACTGGGTCTTTTAAATCGAAATTACCCGATGAATTTTTTGAAACAAATGCAAGCTCCATTTATCAAAGGGATCGATATAGCTTACTGACAATTTATGCTAGTTTAAATAGTTAGTTGTGATTTCACTGTTTTTACCGATGCTAAATTCTATTTCAAGTACAAAAGGCTATGAATAACGATTTATTTTTTCCACATTCTCCACAAGAAGCAACTTTAGTTAACCTGTTACGTTATAGGGCAATACAACAACCAAATCAAGCGCCATATACCTTTTTGATAGATGGAGAAACAGAAAAAGTTAGCTTCACCTATGAAAAATTAGACCAAAAAGCACGCGCTATTGCAGCATTACTTCAAAGTATGAAGGCTTTTGGAGAAAGAGTCCTACTTCTGTATTCACCTGGACTGGAATTCATTGCTGCTTTTTTTGGAGGTTTATATGCAGGTGCAACTGTTGTACCTGTGTATCCACCACGAGGTAAACAACGGATGACACGACTGCAAGCTATTGCACAAAACGCACAGGCAACTTTTGCACTCACCACATCATCTGTGATTACTAAATTAGGACAAAGCTTTAAGGGACTTCCATAAAATAAACTATTCCACCAACAGTAATGATAATCATTTTA
>NZ_JABXKN010000065.1:0-11484 GCF_017115065.1 Nostoc sp. JL23 | reverse complement strand
TAGCCCTTATATGGCTTGGTCAATATGTATCCTGTGAACAACCATCAGACTTAAATGATTTAACTGCACAAGCACTACATATCATCCCTCAAAACTATACAACTAGCTATATTGTCGAAAAGGCTTTCCTAGCTAAATATCTTCGCTCCGGGCTGAAAAAAATAAATAATAACCACTGCAACAATTAAGTTGAGTAGCTGCGTGCGGTCTTTTCTATCTAATAACAGCTTTTAATGATGATGTCGCTCCTTGTCTGGAGATATACGACCTAAAAATGCAAGATAAAGTGGATATTTTGGTTGAGCAGTAAACTCATAACTATTGAAGAAGAATTCAGAAGTCAGAATTCAGGAATCAGAATCAAGACGCGACGCTCTCTACGAGACGCTAAAAGCGAACGCGGACCCGCTAACGCTGCGCTATCCGCTTTTTCGGTCAAAATTCATTCTGTTAGCGGATAGCTAAGGTTTAGCCCATTCTGACTCCTGACTCCTGAATTCTGTTCGATAACATCTATAGCCTTGTTAAATAGTTGAGTCTTAACCTTAGTTCCCGTTATGCTTTGGAAATACTAACAACATATAGTTGATTTTTAGCAAGTCTAAACATTTTGGGAGTGGTAAATATGTAGTGATAATAGAGATTTAGTAAATAAAATTATTTCTTTTTATCCAAAGCTAAAAAGACTAGAAAAATAGTTGGAGTTTACATAAGTGAGCGCAGCGAAGATGGAGCTAGAGGATTATGTAGTGGGGAGAGGGGAGGAGGCTTTGGGTAAATCAATTGAGAAGACACATCCTTGATGGGGGATATCCCGAACTGAGAGTATACCTTTGTTTAACGATACGGCGCGTCGTGAGATTGTCAGCCCAATCCCCAATCCTGATTTATCTGTTCCTATCTGAGAAAAAGCCTTAAAAAGTTCTTCCGCCTCACCAGGGGGTAGTCCTCCACATTGATCCTCTATTTCAAGCAAAACACGTCCACCTACAGCCTTACCGCGTATCCATACAATCCCACCCTGCTTGGTGAACTTAATGGCATTTTGAACCAGATTCGATAAGGCAGATATTATTAGGTGACGATCTATTAAAACCTCCAATTCCGGTGCTACCTCAACACGCACCTCAATTGATTTCCCACTTGCTTCAAACCATGCAGTAGCTTCAACTTCACTGACTAGGTGAATAACTCGACATCTCTTATATTGTCCGGTTGATTCGTTCCGCAGTCGCACCTCAACAAGTGAACGATCAATAATGTCTCTCATACGCTTATGGGCATTTTCAAGAATACGAGATGTACTTCCATTGGCTCCGACTTTCCCTGTGATTATAAGTTGGGAAGCTAAACTAGCAGAGGTCAACGCATTTCGCAACTCATGTGCTAGAAATCCAAGACGTAGAACCTCATCCCGCTCTGCATTCTCGCGCTGACCTCGATTAAACTCTGTAACCGCTTCAGCAATAGCGATATCGAGGCAGAAATTTAATCGATTGAATTCACGAGGGGATGTTATTTCACTACTATTTTCCTGAATATACTGAGTGATAGCTTGACAAAGAGCGCCGTAGCCATGAACAACCTGAGAAATGCTGTAGCCAAGTTTTAACGACTCTTTCCCCCGGCGCTCTGCTGCGGCTCTGTGAACACTTTCTATAGAATTGTTATCTGGTTCCCTAGATTCATCTATATCAGCATCAGCACGTAATACCTCAATGAGTTCATCGTAGAACACAGGTAATCCTCTTTCCATTTCGTCGCTCGAACTCATGGAATCACCAAGACCCGTGATCTTTTTTGAACACAAGGTGAGAATTTCGTCACGTTCTGCTAAGAGAAATCTATGTAACATTATGAATGTTCTTAATTTTAGACTTATTCTAGCATCAGGATATCGCTAGAACAGCGATTGCCCAAGGGGCAGTGGCAGAGCCAATCGCATCCACCCCGATCCACCGCAGAACAATTTCTCATCCCCTCGCCGAGGCTAAATATTTAACCCAGATTATGCACGTCATTTTGTAGTATAAAAAGCAATACAAAAATCTGGAAATAGTTACTGAATTATCCGAGTATAAATACTAAATCTCTATTAAGCTAAAACATATCTAATTTGCAGATGAAAATTTTATCAATATTTTGTGGGGTAAGCAACATGAGCGCCCTGATTATGCAACTTAAATGCCAATTAGCTTATCACTAACAACATTTTTTCATTGTCTAGGCTGAATAATGCTACTGTTACAATACCAGATGTTGCTGAGGATAATGGTATTATGAACATCATTAAGATAGTGTTAATTACTGCCTGAACAAACGTTGGATAAACAACTTATTTGTCAGGCAGTAATTATCTATAATCGCAGCCCCATTATTGCCTTGATATATAAACTTAGGTTAAAAATCACTCAAGTCACTTAATCGTGAACTGTTCCATCGGGCATTTTCGTTCCAGTTAATCCGACTCTCCGCATATTTGCCCCGTCCATATCTGCGCCAGTCAGGTCTGCCTTATCTAAATATGCCCCGTCCATATCTGCACCAGCTAGCTTTGCTCCTTTCAAGTTAGCTTCACTCAGTTCCGCTCCCCTAAGATCCGCTCCGGTGAGGTCTGTCTCACCTAAGTTTGCCCCCCTCAAGTTGGCTCCACCTAGCTTGACACAGCTTAAATCAGCTCCACTTAAATTTGCTCCCGTCAAGTCTGTTCCACTCAGGTCTGCATTAACCATTTCCGCACTAATTAGGCATACTTCAATCATTCGTGAATCAGCAAAAGTTGCCTGATTCAGTTTCGCCTGACTAATATGTGCATCAGTCAGATATGCTCCCTTTAAGTCTTTACCAATCAAGTCCGCTCCCTTTAGGTGTACCCCAATCAGATTTGCATTAGTCAGACAGACCTGAATTAAGCTTACGTTACTAAAGTCCCGTTCTCCTGCTGCGTATCGTCTCAGAAGTTCTGGAGTTTTCATAAGAAAAAGCAATGATTGCTTATTGAAAGTTAAGTAAATTCTATCATTTAAGCCATGAGTTTATTGTTAACTAATGTAAATATTTATCAATTATCCTCCGAAAGCGATGCCTGCGGCGGGCTACGCCTACGCTCATAAGAGTAACTAGCAACTTGGGTTATATCTGCGAAACAGGCTTCAAGAACTAAATATTTTCTCTTCTGCTTTCTCCTAAAAAATCGTCAGGACAACAAAAGGAATTTCAGGACAGGGAATGGCGTAGGCACAGCCCGCCGATGATGAGTAAGCATTTTTGCCCTAACTGTTCAGACATTTTACTCCGTCATGTACGTTTGGGAGAACTTTACTGGCGCTGTAGTTACTGCTATCAGGAAATGCCTGTTTAGAAAACGGGGTGGTACGCTAACGTGCCATCATCTGTAGCTTTAATCTCTTGTACATAGTATTACTTGACAATTACCACGTCTGCGATCGCCTACCTGATGACCATAAGTATCGTTGTAAGATTTGAAGAAATCAACATCAAGGAGTATGAGAGACAAAGGCTGTTGCAAGCTTTCCATTCGCCGCTACTCCTGGTGTATATACTCTTCAAATTGCCGACGGTTAGCTAGTTGAATTAGCGTAAAAAGCTACTTGTTCTCAAAAAATGTTAATAAAAAGTGTTATTAAGCGTATATTGATTTGTGACGATGTGGCTGATAACTCTTTTCTTCTAAAAACAATTTTACAAGCAGAAAACCGTTTGATTGAAATCGTTGATTCAGGTGCAGCAGTGCTAGCTCACCTTGAAACAGCCCCTGACCCACCTGACTTGCTAATACTAGATATAATGATGCCAAAAATGGATGGATTTGAAGTTGTTCGTCACCTCCCTTGATCGACTAAATTTCAATTTATTCCGATTTTGCTAGTGACAGGTTTTGATAAGGATTCATTTGTAGGTTGTTCCGTTGTCTGACTTTTCACGGGATGTGGAAAAGAAAGAGTGGTTTGCGATAATCTACCGTGAACTACTTGCTATTCTTTATTATATTTGGAAGTTTCTTCAACTAAATCTTCTAAACCCTGTTTGAGAGCCTCAATTGAACGATCTAAAGCTTCAATTTTAGTCCTTGCAGTAATTTATTCAATGGCATTTATGTAGGCAAGACTACCAGCCTTACCTAAATGCTTGTACAAGGATAGCTTGCCATTACTCCGAGTCGGAAATATTGGTGTTGTAGCATATAGTTTATAGTACCAGTAAAGTTCTTTGCGCCCCTTTGCTAGGTAACGAGCTATTCTAGCAATGTGGTGGCGCAACAGGCATTGAATTGTGTATGGCAACGAGTGTTACCCAACAAATGTTAGAGAATGTTGAGTTTCGTTCCTTAACCCAACCTACGCAAATTTATTTTTCTGGCTTAACCAAGCGCATTGAGAGTAATTCGTAATTAAGCTTTAAGCGAAAAACCTTTTTTTGTATAATCCCAGCAATCCAACTATGCTAAGACCAAGTAATGCCGATGGATCGGGTACAGAAGTTTTTTGTGCTGTAAAGCCAGTTTCGTAAGAAATACTAGGGCTAGTAGCTGAAACAACTCTGTAACTAGCCTCTATTTGTTGTAATCCTTCATCACCAATCGGAACCAAATAAGTACCATCTTGGTCGCCAGTTAATTTTTTGCCTAAATATTCTACTGTCACATCTGGAATTTGCTTTCCTTGATAAAGAACTTGAACTTTCAAGTTTTCTCCTGGTTTGACTACAAGAGGATTTTCTAATGAGATGATTTCTAAAGGCAAGTTGAATGGTTGAGCCAGAGTGTCAGACCAATCGTAAAGAGCTTTAGTATACTTCAGATAATGGCTAACATCTTGATATTGTCCAATTTCTTGTTCGGAAATACTGCGAGATTCCCCGCCTACATTAGCATAATAGCCATTATCAAAAAACGCAGTTAATCCGGTGATTTCACTATTAGAAGTTAGAGATAGTCCGTCTTTTTTTTGATTTATATCAAACGGAAGTATTTGCCTATTAGAATCATAAGCTGTAGCTTTCTTAAATTTAGATGTCTGGTAAGTTTCTGTCCCGTCTTCTGGATGCCCAAGCAAGAGGTTATATTCTCCATTTTCATAGTCAAACCAAATAATATGTGCTGAAACTGGTTGAATAAATAAAGGTAACATTGTCACTGCTAATAGTAATTATTTCCATCTTTTAATTAGTATCTAAATATTCCTAAATCAGGTGTTAAATAATTAAAACCATAATATTTAATAATTTACAATCCCCCCGTCAGGGATATTTATGATTAAGAACAGGAGCTTTTTTATTTATTAATAAGAAGTAAACTTTTCTTGTTAGCTGAAATCCCAAATATACCTCTAAATAAATACTTCGTTTATGGGATTGACTTTTTAACCTAAATAAGGTTTTTAAAAAAGCTATGACAGGATACAGCTATCCCATCAACGGCTATTGAGCAGGCGATAAGCCTACGGCATGGCAACTCTTAGATACGCTCTGCGTTCGCTTACCTCTACAACCAAAGCCTGCGAATTTATCGCAATGAAGCTAAAAGTTATTGCTCACAAGGCTGTAAACGTCGCCCCAAAATTTACCCCTTGATGACGAAACCCCAGCATGAATTACGAAAACAATTGCAAACTGCTTAACCATAATCGTTTCGGCTTTTCTTAGTGCCATTCGGGTCAATATCATCTACCTGCTCGTAAACGCAACGACGCATCAACCGAAAGTGGAAAATCATGAAGTTAAGCAACAGTTGCTCTGGTGAGTAGGGAATCTGACTTTTCCTGTTAAGTCTTGAAAAGCTTGCCCACAAAGGATTTAGGAAACAGTACAGCATATACGGTACAGTAATTGAAATCGGGTGTTAAAGGTGACGAGCAATGCTGGACTGGTGGGAGAAAAATTTTGCAACCTGTGAACTAGGCGATCGCCGATTAAATGAGCGTGCAATGTCAATTGGGTATGCTTTAAGTCAAGGATTTGGCAAGGCGCTGTCAGAAATCTTCAGTGGAGCAACTGTACTCAAGAGAGCTTACGAGTTTTTGCCAACCCCAAGGTGGAATTTGCCAAACTAATAGAGCCACACTGTCTGATGACAGCGGAAACTGTTGCAGAATACGATGTAGTGCTGTGTGTCGGAGACACTACTTTTCTTGATTATGGCAGTATTGTGTCTAAAAAAGAAGGTTACGGCCCGATTGGTAAGGGAGGTAACGGTTTAATATTACACAGTGCTTTAGCCATAGAACCAGAAAAAGGTCAGTCCCTTGGTCTGTTGTGGCAGAAACTTTGGAATCGAGAGCCAAAACAAAAACCACCAAAAGATGAAACCTCAACGCAAAAGAAAAAACGGCAAGCACAAGCTCGTAAGTCAGCCCGAAACCGCTCTTTTGAACAAAAAGAATCTTACAGATGGGTAGAAGCACTTACCACTGTAGAAAACCTTGTGAGTCAGCACACACGAGTGATTCATGTTTTCGACCGAGAAGGTGATATCACAGAAGTTTTCGATAAAGTCCGTCAACTTCAGCACACGGGAGTTGTCGTTCGTGCGGCTCATAACCTTAGTTTAGATTCCGAGAGTGAGCGTCTTTGGTCAAAGCTAGAAGCGCAACCTACCAGTTTTGAAAAAGAAATCGAATTACCTCAGACCAGCCAGCGTTCTGCCCGCAAATCCAAGCTGGCTATACGATTTTGTCCCGTGAATCTCCGTACTCCTTACCGCTTTGACAACCGTGACCCTCTACTGGTGTATGCTGTTTATGCAACGGAAGTTGATTGCCCAGAGGGTGAAACGCCTGTAGAGTGGATGTTACTAACTACCGAAGTTGTCGCAGATATCCAGATGGCTTCTACGATTTTACGTTGGTATTCTTACCGTTGGCGTGTAGAAGAATATCACAAAATTTTCAAATCGGGTTGTCAGGTGGAACGATACAGACTCGCCGCTGATGGGATGAAGCCTTTAGTTGGTTTTTTGAGTGTGATTGCTGTAGAACTATTGCAATTGGCTTATCTACATCGTACCCAGCCAACTGCCGACGCTATTAAAATTCTCAATCCCCTTCAGCTTCGCATTTTGAAAGCTAAATCACTCAAACTACCCAAGATATTAACAGTTAGTTGGGCTGTGGAAGCGATCGCTCGTTTAGGTGGTTACTTAGAACATCGACATAAAACCCCTATTGGCATCCAGGTACTGTGGCGGGGGTGGTTAAAATTGCATGACCTATGTGAAGGTTGGCAGCTTGCTAGAGAGACTTAACGGGAAAAGTCAGGTTGATATTGGATTAGGAACTTTAGTCGCAACTAATGAACGAGTTACTCAAGCGATTGAACCGAGCATTATTGAGTTAAGTAGTTGGGTAAAACAGACACAACCTAACATTCATGTGGATGAAACACCTTGGTCAGTTAAAGGAGTCAAAGAATAGCTGTGGGTAGTTGCCAATTCTGAGTTCTGCCTGTTTACTGCGGCTGATACTCGTTCACGATCCGAATTAGAAGCAATTTTAGGCACTCAATATCAAGGTGTAATCTCTTCCGACGATTTTAGTGTTTACAATGGCTATCCAGTTTTTGCCCAACAGAAATGTTTGGCTCATCTACGCCGCCACTTTAAAAAATTAATTCAACTTCCAGGGGGAGCAACGCGATTTGGTGAGGTTGAGCAAAAAAGGTGCGATCGCTAAAAACCTATTTCCCTGTACTTAGGATATTTACTACCTTAAATTAAGCATCAATACTGGTTAAACTTGTAGATGATTTTAGGATACAAAAAAAGGTAGGATTCCCCTTGGAGTAAAGGTTTTGATATCTGACATCAAAACAAAAACAGGGAATGCTTACCATGAAAAATAATATATATTGTACTTTTGATTTAAGCAAATCAGTGTCACACTTTCAAGAAAAAGTTACGAAAATTTTAGAATTAACGAATATCCCAGAATGGAATGGACAAACTTTCAAATTACGTGAAAAACAAATTAGGGAATCGGCATTAATTTTAGCAGGAGAATGTATTGCTTTGTTGCTTCATGACTTGTTTAAATCTCAAGAATTTTTACACAAAACAATGCAGGAAACTCAGGGATGGTGGCACAATAAAACGCGAAAACACGGTTGTAAAAAACGGCAAATATTAACAGTTGGTAATGTCGCATTAACTTTAAATCTACCGTATGTAGTTGAAGGTCAGACTCAATCAAATAAAAATAAAAAATCTACTCATGTTGGATTCTGCCCATTCTTAAGATATTTAGGAATGTCCGAAGGTTTAACTCCTGGAGTTTTATCGACTATTGCCCGATATGGTGCAATTGCTGGCTCGTTTGAGGCAGCACGGACAACATTAATTGATTGGGGCATAAATATCAGCTTAAGACGCATAGAACGGCTAACATATTACTTTGGCAAAATTGGTATAAATTTACGTGAATCAAAAATAATAAGTTTAGAGCTTGGTAGTTTACCTACTAGTAATATTCTTAAAGTCCAGCGTGTTGTTATTGCTGTAGATGGCGGTCGTACACGGATTCGGATTAATAAAAAAGGTAGGCGTAAGGTTAAGACTAATCGTGTAGGCTTTACAGGAGAATGGATTGAGCCAAAACTATTAACAATTTATGTAGTGAATGAGCAAGGTGAAAAAATCAAGAATGGAGAGATTCCAATTACCAATGATGGAACTTATAAAGGATATCAAGGATTTTTGCAGATATTAGAAATGTACTTGGTTAATTTAGGTATTAGTCAAGCGAAACAGGTTTTATTGATTGCGGATGGAGCAGAATGGATCTGGATACATATTCCCCCTTTACTCAAAAAGTTAAAATGCCCACCTGAAACTTATCAGTTATTAGACTTTTTTCACGCTGCGTCACATTTACAAGATTTTGCTGATGCTACTTTTAGCACAAATAATGAGCGTCAACAATGGTTTCAAAAGGCTCGAAAAAGTTTAAAAAAAGGTCAGGTACTAGATTTAATGAGAAATATGGGTGAATTTATTTTTGAGGCGAACGGAGAGCGCCTTAAAATTTTAGTACGAGAGTGAAACTATATTTTAAAAGCTTACCGACGGAGGCTTTTAAAGTATAACGAAGTCGCGTCTCTAAAATTACCTCTTGGTAGTGGTGCTGTTGAAAGTTTGATTCTTCAAGTTGTTAATTTACGTATGAAAGGTAATAGTAAGTTTTGGCTTCAAGATAACGCAGAAATTATGTTGCACCTCCGTTGTCAATGGATAGCTAAAAGTTGGGATAATTTTTCTGATTCTATCTTTAATTCGTTTATCAAACCTCAAACTGCCTGATAAATTTTATACTTCAATTCGGCATTTAATTGATTTACTGCCATAATTGATACCAAGTCTTAAAGATTTATTGCAGATATATTTGGAAATAATCGTCAAATAACTTACTAGCAATCTTTTTGAGATATCTTATTAAGATAATTTATTGTGCAATTACGTATGTTAATTGCAAATAAAATCACCTCATGCAGAAATGTAAGTTTTAGCGATCGCTGGTTTTTGATCCGACCTCACAAAATCGCGTTGCTCCCACTTCCAGGTCTTCACAACCAGGCTATTGGGGAAGTTTTTGTTGATTTAATTGATGAAGCCTTTAAAAATTACGCTCTTCGGGTTTGAAACTCTTGACTCCACCAGTTACAACGACTGGGTAAATCAATTCAAATCTAAGTTACAACAAACGCTCAATCAGTGGATTGACAAGGCAGGAGCCACAGCAGGCCAGCTTTTACGTTCTTTACGGGATAAAGCTTCTCAATGGTGGTATTTTCTTGAAAATCCTGAAGTCCCCCCTGATAACAACTTAGCTGAACGATCGCTGCGTTTGGCTGTGACAAAACGTAAGGTGAGTGGTGGTTCCCGTTCAATGGAGCGGTTTCAACACACTGCCAATTTGTTGACGGTAGTGCAAACCTGTCGTCGTCAAGATCGGTCTGTGATTGATTTTTTTGTACAAGCTCTAATTGCTGCTTCTAATAATTATCTGTCTCGCCCTTCTTTGCTTCCCCAATATTAGACCTGAATCCTTACAAAGAACGTAAAAGTTGGACTGCTGTAGCTGCTGCCAAGTTAATCCATTGATCGTAAGGATTCAGGTCAAGAGGTATTGACAAATGTGACATCTGAGGCGGAATATCACAATTATGGGAAAAGACCTGCTTCTGAAATTAGAGCGTGAAACCCTTCTCCAGTTAGCTCCGGAACAACTGGTGGACATAATTGTTGAGCAGGCGATCGCCATAGAGAAACTGAACTCCAGAATTTTAGAACTCTTACGAAAAAGTAGAGAAACTCAAGGTCAGTAGAGATAAAGATGTGCAAAACATCATCGAAACCACCATCGGGAGATATCCTCAAAAAAACAGAGAACAAGCCGATCGCCTCAATGTCCCAAGCTCTCACATTATGCTTTCAGTGACAGATATCGCAGGACTCTCTAATATGGCGAATGTATTGTTATTGGTAGCAGGAAGGAGAGCTTTTCACCCAGACATTATGGTTATGATAAAAATCACCATGCTGTTCTAATGTAAACCCACCCAGCAATAATCCCAACCATACTTCTACCATCGGCATTTGCAACACACGTTGCAGTTTAACTAAAGAAATCTCATCTTTGACATTTATCAGGTAGTTAGCGATGGCGCTCTGCCATTTTTGGACATCCTCATCTGATGCCAAATTGCGAACATCTTCTAAAGTTGTCACCTCATCGAGCATTGCCAAAACATTCGCTTTTTCAACAGGTGCTGCTAGAGAATCACCCGATTCAGTAGGATATGAAAATTGGTGTGGCCGTGTGGTTTAAAGGTTTGTGGTGTTTCCGGTTCAATCAAATCATCTAAATCTAGGTGCATTGTTAGTATTAGCTGCACTGTTGGGTAGTGCAATTGAGCATGGGCTTTCTCCAGACATGATTATTCTTAGCGACAAAGCGAGGCAGTTTCCGATTCTGGTACATGCTTTGTGCTGGGTTCATGCAGAACGAGGCATTCGTAGCTTAAAAGGGGTTACGGCTCAACAGCGCCTTGAAATTGAAGAAGTTACTCTTGCGTTATGGGAGTATTACCGTCAACTTAAAGCTTACCGTGACTCTCCAACAGATGCCCAAAAACAGCGACTAACAGAACGCTTTGATGAGATATTTGATAAACGTTACCATCGTCACTATGGTCTGAACTTGGCGATGAAACAATTCTGTGCCCATAAAGAGGAATTACTTCGAGTCCTTGATTCTCCTCTTCTCCCATTGCATACCAATGCTGCTGAGGCTGATATTCGAGAGTATGTTACCCGACGCAAAATCAGTAGTGGCACTCGCCATGATGATGGTCGTCGTGTCCGTGATCTTACGGGGGGACAAAAAGGGCTAGGATGCAGATAAAATAAGCTTCATAGCCCTTTGTCCTTGTTGGTAGTACTTACGTTTATTAGGATTTAATCTCAATAATTCA
>NZ_JABXKN010000025.1:0-11527 GCF_017115065.1 Nostoc sp. JL23 | reverse complement strand
TATCTAGCATCTATAGATTCCATAGGTGATATTTTTTGTCAATGCGTAAGTCCTAATTATGTAGACGCTACAAATCTGAAAAAAGGCAAAAAAACTGATGCCAAACTTCTATGAAGCAGACTTCTACACTTGGACTCAAGAACAGGCTAACTTTCTGCGTCATCATCAATGGAACCAGCTTGACCTACCCAATTTAATTGAGGAAATTGAATCTTTGGGAAGAAAGGAACGCCAAGAATTGAGAAATCGTTTTAGTGTGTTAATTGGACATTTACTCAAATGGGAATATCAACCAAAGCAACGCAGCCGTAGTTGGTTAGCAACAATTAGAGTACAACGACGGGAAATTCTCAAGTTGCTGAACGAAAATCCTAGTCTAAAACCTTACATTGAAGAGGCGCTCCAGGAATCTTATGAAAATGGTAGGGATTTAGCATCAGGAGAAACAAATTTGCCACTCTCAATTTTTCCCCTCCAATGTTTATATCTTTTTGAGGAAATTTTGAGCGATCGCTTTTATCCGGGTGAGCCTACCACAGATGATTTAATGGATTGACACTCCTCAGTCAAAATTCACAAGTAGCAAAATTTCTCAACTTGATAGTACTTCATCAAAGTATCGATCAATTTCTGCTATCAGAATTTCAAAGTCTACAGGCTTGGTCAAGTGGCATTTGAAACCAGACTTCAGCGCAAGCTGCCGATCCTCTTGGCTACCGTAGCCGGTCAGTGCAATCAGAATTGAGCTAGTCAATTTGGAGTCTTTACTCAGTTCCTGTGCAACGGCGAATCCATCCATTTCGGGAAGTCCGATGTCACAAATAATTACATGAGGCTCAAGTTTTTTTGCAGTTTCTACCCCTAAAATTCCATTTTTGGCAATGGAAACTTCATGCCCAAAATGCTCAAGTACTGCTTGTAATGATACGGCTGAATCGTCATTATCTTCGATGACTAAAATCTTCAACGATTTTTTAGCCGCCTCTGTAATCTCTAGGTCGTTATCCAAGGTTGTAATCTCTTCGCATACAGGGAAAGTGACTTTAAATTCTGCTCCCAGATTAATCCCTCTACTTGAGGCTTCAACATTACCACCATGAAGTTCCACAAGACTTTTGACTACCGACAGTCCCAAACCTAGCCCGCCCCGCGAACGATCTAAACTGCGATCGGCCTGGGTAAACGGCTCGAAAAGTTCTGGTAATATTGTCGGGTCTATCCCGATGCCTAAGTCTCTTACAGATAAAACCGCTACACTACCTGAGCCATTGTCACCTGGAATAACTGAGAAATCCACCCAGATCGTCCCATCTGGCTGGGAAAACTTTAAGGCGTTATCAAGAAGGTTTCCAAAGATTTGGAAGAAGCGAGTGGAATCAACATAAGCCCACACAGGTGTGTTTGGCAGGTCTTTTACTACGTTAAGATTCCATCTTTTTATTGCTTGTGCATGGTCATTGAGACTCTGGCGAACCAATTCCACCAGATTAACCTTCTCAAGGTTTAATGAAATCTTTCCATAAGTGATGGACGATACGTCAAGTAACTCATCGATCAATTTCGAGAGGTGCTTAATCTGGTTTTGCATCATTAAAACTGTTTCCCCGACTGCGCCAGTCTCGCCTAGCTTCAACTTCAATAGCTGAACGCCGTTGGAGATGGGGGCAACGGGATTCCTCAACTCGTGAGCCAGCATCGCAATAAATTTGTCTTTCAGGGCGTTTTGGTTCGTCAGTTTCTGGAAAAGTTGAACATTCGCGATCGCAACTGCTGTAGTATCGGTCAAAATCTCAAGGAGTCCGATCTCTTGGGGCGTGGCTAGGTGGCGTGTACTCCAGTAGGCTCCGATCGCACCCAGTGGATCGGAAACCCGAATCGGAACCATTACTAAACTCTTGACAAAAGTCACTTTATAGGCATCAAGAGGAATTCGCGCATCTTGGTAAATGTCTTCAATTACGGCTGCTTTTTTATTGAGCATTGCCCAACCGGAGATGCAAGACTTGAGCGGAAAACGCATACCTTTCCAAAGTGGCCCAATAGCGTTTTCATCGACATAGTGGCAACATTCACCATCCCGCAATACAAAAGTTACTCCATCAGCATTTGTGAGATCGCGAGCAGCCAAACGCACAATCTCAATAATTTCTTCAATAGTCCGCACACAAGCTAAATCCTTCACAACCGAAAGTAGCCTGTCGTAAGACGAAATGCTATAGCTCTGATTTAAATTCTGTTCTTGAGAGATGGAGGTTTGTAATATATTTTTCATAAAGAACTCTGAACAAAAAGATGTCTGTATAAAAACTTAGGTAAAGCGGGTAGGTTCGGCGGACACCACAGGGAGGGGAGCATCCCGTTTGAGCAGATCGCCCTGCGCTAAGGCGCACGCTACGCGAACAGACTATAAGTCTGGGGCTATACAAACTTTTGTCCGCCTGCGCGGACTCTATAAAACCCAAAGTAGGCGGGTTTAGTCTGTATAGCCGCGATTTCCAATCACCTGGTGTTTCTTCCAAAAGTGGATGCTCCCACGCCTACTCTTAATCGTAATCTTAACTTTGATATTGAGAGTACAATCTGTTTGTTATCGCGTTTTTGCTTTTACTTATATAGTATGAAATTCTTCAAAAGTGCTAAGTAAATATTCGCAATTTACTTTTATTTACTAATGCAACTTTTGATGTTTAGCTTAAACTCGTTATTTAGGCGTAGTATTTGCAAGAGAATCGAAGATACGTCACAATCCTTCGTAGACATTGCTGATCGCAGGCAAATTATTTGGCGATCGCTAAATAATACTCAAATCGCTCCCGGAGTTGTTCAATCGTTAGATTTTGAGTCCAGTACTCCACCAGGGCATGACCAAATGCCCAGGCGTTGCGATCGGGTGCAGCGGTGTTTTCCAAGAGTAGCGGCCAAAGGGATAGCAATTCAAAGTTGAGCGCGTTGGGGTTCAAGAGTGAGAAAAGGTCATATCCCATTTGTAGTTTACCAATGACAATTGGCAACTGTTCCACGGGAATTTGCTCCGCCAGCATATATGCTAAAGCCGGAGATCCGGTTGAGAGCGTAGAAACAAACTGAAGGACGGGACTTTTGAGCAATGCCGTTAATCCTTGTGTTGTCGTCATCTGGAAGGTGTAGTGGTCGATGATTTTGGCGGCGGCGACGATGCGGACTTCTAGATTACGCAAAAAGCGGGCGAGGCGGAGTTGCTTAGTAGGTGTGATCGCATCCACTAATCCCAACGATAGCGCCTCTACTCCCCAGGCAACTCGATTTGTTTTGCTGTCACTTGTAACCACGGGTAGAACGAGATTACAGAAGTTTCCTAGCAGTTTAGCGCGATACTCAGTGGCTTCTCTAATGGCAATTTCTTTGGTGCGATCGCCCCATTTCCAATCATAAGGTGGTTGCCATTCGCGGATGGGACGGAGACGATCTACTTGAGTGACAATAGCGATCGCAGGTAAATCTGGAACTTCTGCTTTGATGTCTTGCAAAAAGTCCACATCCATTTGTAGGGCAGGATCGAGGGCAGGAGTAGCTAACAGCAGTAAATCTGAATTTATGGCATAATCAAGCACCAAATTTCGGAGTTCGGCACGGTTGACTTGTTCGTAACCAGGTGTATCCAAAAGCGTCAGGGTTTCCCCACTTTCAGTCTGCCATTGATAATTCTGAATGCGATCGGTACTGGGTAAAACATCAACGGCTGCGAGATCCGCCTGAAATAGCGTGTTAATCAAGCTACTTTTTCCTGAACCCGTGCGTCCCACCAGCAGAATATGCACGGGTTTTTGCTCAACCGCCTCGGCTGGTTGAGCTTGAGTCAGGATTTCTCGGAGTGTTTGGGTTTTTGCTTTGGGTAAAGTTGATGGGGAAACTACGGTTGCTGGAACTGGTAAGGTGCTACCTCCGTAAAGTGCGATCGCTTGTCGGCATAAGTTTCTCAGGGCAGCTTCCCGAAATAACTGGCTCAAATTCCCCAATAATTGCTGAGTTGCTTGGTTACTAGAACCCTGACTGGCTTGTTTTGCCACCGCCGCCACCGGATTTAAGATCCATTGTGCCCAGTTCCAAACTTTCCAGAATTTCCGAGCCGATGGTTCCAACTTCCGGTAGACCTCATATCCTTGGTATGCTTGTCCAACCGTTACCTGATTCAGGATTGGGGATAGCTTTTGCATCCACTGATCCATATCATCCACCGTTCCCCGAATCAGCCCATAAGCTTGGGGAACGTAAATATTCAGTAGGGGATATTGAATTTGAGGATTGTAGATATGAGCGATCGCCACAACTAAATCCTGACATCGCGTCCAAAAAGTTTGCCAGTCTTCCCAAATCGGGCGATCGCTTTGTGCTGCTTGCAGAATTTCTTGAAGGGCGGCTTCTGCAAGCTTTGTGGTGTCACTTCCCACAGGTCGCCTTACTGTATCCTCTGCTGTCGATTCTAATTCTTCTTGGACTTGGGCTAATACAGCTTCCACTTGGTTAACAGCTGGTTGAGTCCATTTGACTAGCAGCCAACGCCAACCAACAAATAAAACGGTGAATACACCCCAAATCCAATTAATGCCCCACGCATGAATTTGTGAACCGGCAGACACCAATAAGAAGATGATGATAAACGCGATCGGGATTGCTAAGACGACCCACTGCCAAGGTTTTAATCGCACCATTGCCCTATACCTGCTTTGAGATGTTGGGAAATTCGAGTTTTTGCAAAAATTACTCTTATATAGAAGTCTATCGTCTCCAATGCAAGCAGGATGTTTGGTATTCTTGGATTAATGGTAGACTCCTAATTATTAGGGATAAATGTTTTATTTTGCTGTAGGTAGCTAAATAAACAACTGGATATTTATATTTCTAGATTAGAAGAAGTTTAAAATTGCTCAGTTGTCTATGAGAGCAAAATTTAGTAAACAAGCTATGCAAACAATTACCGACATTGGCACGCTGATTGTCAGCACACCCGGAACCTGTGGTGGTCGCCCTCGGATTGCGGGACACCGGATTACGGTACATAATATTGCGATCGATTTCAACGCAGGCATGAAACCGGAAGAGATAGTTGTCCAAAGACCACAGCTAATGTTGGCACAAGTTTATGCAGCGCTAGCTTACTACTATGCTAACCAGGAAGTAATTGACACGGAGATTGCCGCAGAAATTGAAGAATACGACCGTTTGGAAGCTGAGTACACGGCGAAGAGACAGTGAGCCAAATTCGTTTGTATTTAGATGAGGACAGTGTTGAGAAGTCCCTAATCAAAGCTTTCTGTAATGCAAACTTGGATGTTGTGACAGTGGCCGATGTGAGCAGGCAGAGCTATTCTGATGATGAGCAGCTAATTTGGGCAACAGAGCAAGGGCGTGTTATCTATAGCTACAACCGAAGAGACTTTTGCTGCTTACATAACGAGTTTTTAGCCACAGAAAGAAATCATGCTGGCATTATCTTGTTGCAGCAACAACGCTATTCCGTAGGGCAACAGTTACAAGGGTTGCTCAAGTTGGTTGCTACTCGTTCGGCTGAGGAGATGGTAAACCAACTGGTGTTTTTGAGTGCTTATATTGATAAAAGCTACTAGAGGTTGTTTGAAAAATATTATTGCTAACATCTAAGCCTCCCAAACCTAACCCCCCTAGCCCCCATTCCCTTGTAGGGAATGGGGGTTTCAAAGCCTCTCCCCGAAACGGAGAGAGGTTTGGAGAGGGGTTTCTAGTATACTTTGCGGCTTTTCAAACATCCTCTTAGACCACTGTCGGCGTTTTAATTAATACTAAGCTTCATTGATAAGACTGCTATCTTAATAAAGATATCCTCGAAGTGATTTCGTATGTCAGCAGCTAATTGCAAGGCAATAACTAAATCTGGAGAAAAATGTAAGCTCAAAGCTAATTCTTCTGGATACTGTCATATACATGATCCTGAAAAAATTGCTGAATCCGAGGCGAAACAACATTTACCTGAAATGTTCGCAGATGAGGTTTCAGCCAAGACCTTTAGCCAACGACGAGGCTTGAAGCCAATATCTGAGATTATCCAAATTGATAGTATGAATGATGATCTACGCAATTCTCTTTGGAATGTATTAAGTGCAAATTTCTTACTTGAGTACTCAGAAAAATCAGCTTTTACAAGTATGAGATATTCAGGTATAGATATAGATAATTTTCTTAAACATCTTTGGGAAAACTATTTTAAGCATCCTTTGGATAACTTGCCTAGCGGATCAGGAGCATCTGTATACCAGTTATTAAAATATTTTCAAAAGTGCCAATGGAACGAAGTTTATGATTTTCTTGAGATCACTATGAACTATTTCAAATCTCCGAAACTTGTAGAAGATATAAACTCTGTATTAGAAAGAGAAATGGCAGGTTATAGATTTGTCGGAGGTGTATTTACAGATATCACCAATGAGCAAGAAATTGAAATGCTTGAGCAAGCAGTAGATGATAAAAATTTTCCTGCTGTGTCCAGCCATTTGAAACGCTCCCTTACTTTAATGAGTGACAGAGAAAATCCTGACTACAGAAACTCTATAAAAGAATCTATTTCCGCAGTTGAAAGTGTTGCAAAAGCTATTACTGGAAAACCAAAGGCAACTTTAGCTGATGCTCTGAAGGTTCTGGAGGTTTCTCACAATTTACATCCCACTTTAAAAAATTCATTCTTAATTCTGTATGGATATACAAGTGATGAGGGAGGTATTAGACATGCTATGTTGACTGAGCCTGATATAACTGTTGCTGATGCAAAGTTATTTTTACTTTTATGTACGTCTTTCATAAATTACCTGAAATCGAAGATTTAGAGCGCGATCGCTTTTTAATTAGATTTGGGAGATAAGGAGCGATCGCCTTTGGCTGTCTACGCGATTGTCTTCGATACATTCAGCGATCGCAAGCAACAATAAAATTTATCAACGAAGTGTTGATGACGAAAGTGCCAAAATGGGCAAGAATTGGACAGCACAAAAGTTATCTGTCCATCGCTCTTAACGTTTTAAATACTTAATATTAGTTAATCTTAGGGATAGTTGGCAACAAAAAGTTTTAACAGAAGTTCCCAGGCGATAAAATTTGCGGACGATATCTAAGGCAAAGTATGGTACGCGCAGTCGCAGTGGGTAAAACACGGGCAGATATAACCAGTAGTAAGCCTTTTTTAAGTTATTCCACTTTGAGCAAGCTTCTTGATGCAAGAAATCTGATATATCTACGACTAATCCTCTGCCTTGGTACATCATGACATTACGCCCGTGGACATCATGAGGGTGGAGTCCGCAACTTCGCGCATAGTCAAGAGCTTCATCAATGTCCTTTATTACCTGCTTGGGAATTAGTAAACCAAAGTGCATACAATCGTAGAGGGTTGTTCCATAAAGCCGTTTCAAGACTAAAAATCCATCCTTGGCGTACAAACACTCAGAAAAGGCTGGATGATAACCTAGACGACGGTAAACTTCTACTTCCTCTTCAAAACCTGGCCGTCCTGGGGCATAAATCTTAACTACATAGTCAGGGGAATCGGGGTGATAAACTACTGCGGCGTAATTTCCTCTGCCAAGCAGCCGCCAAGGTTGTGGAAGATAGCTGACCTTAATTGGATTACAGGGATTGACACTTTCAATCTGTAATCTAGGCAATAGTTCCTGATAAATGTGTTTGACTAACTGTTTTAGGGGCAATTTGTCCATATTAATTCCTTAGCCAATTTACGAGGTTTGGGAATAAGGTTGACTTGAGTGAATTACGACCTAAATGACACCGTTGCAACTTCCCGTTAACAGTAGAGATGGCAATTTTTATCCAAAACTCACTGCGATATTGATTCTTCTACCAACAATTCCGATCCTGCTTCACCCTCACCCAGGTTATCAGAATTAACAGATTTAGAAAAACCATCTGCTACATCTTTGATAAAACCAGCTACAGGTACCGCAACTAGTAAACCCAAGACTCCGCCAACATTGGTTCCTACAAGCAGAGCAATTAATACCCATATTGGTCTAATACCAGTAAATTTACCTAAAAGACGTGGTGCGATCGCCTGATCGATTAACTGATCGATAACAACAGCTACTGCAAACACCTTAGCTGCTAGCCAAAAGTCATGTGACGCTATTATTAAAGTTATTAAAACCAGACTGACGACATCACCAAAGGGAATTAAGCTCAAAAGCCCAACTCCCAAGCCAAAGAGTAAAGCAAACTGGACTTGAAAAGCTAAAAACAAAAATGTTATTGAAACACCCATCAGTAAAGCCAAAGTTCCCTGGCCAATTAAGTAATTTTGGAAGTTTTGCTGAAGAGACTGGCTTATCTGCTGGGCAAGATTTCCAGGTAACTTCTTAAATACCGCCTCCCAAATTCTTGGGCCATCTAACAACAAGTAAAAAGTTAGCACTACTGTGATTAACGCCTCAGAAATACTATCAATTGTATCTATAATAATACTTAAAAGTTTATCTGAAACAAACTCTATTTCATTAGGTAACTGGTCAGTAATTTGTGCTAATAGCTGACTTAAATTCACATTTATTTTATGTTTCAAAAACCAATTATTGACACTCTGAAGTTTTTCTTCGCTAGAATCAATCCATTGGGGAAAGACTTTAACCATTTCATTAAATTGCTCTAAAATAATGGGTACTAAAGTGATACCCAGAGCCACAACAATTACCAATGCTAATATAAAAACTAATGCTACTGCATAGCCGCGTTTAACTCTCCGCTGTTGGAGAATCGAAACAGGATAGTTTAAAACGAATGCAAGCAAAGTAGCCAAGACAAGAATTGTGACGACAGGTTGGAAGTTTTTAACCAGCAAAAATGCCAGCCAACCATTGAGAAATACTAGAGGAAATAACAACGTAAAAATTAACCATCTAAGTAGTTGATTCAGTGAAAAATTCATAATTAATTTCAAAGCGAAAATTATTCTAGTTACTAGATTGAACCGAGTAATTAAATCTGCTCAAGAAGAAGTAGACAATAAAAATCTTCCTCCATTGCAGACGCGATTAATCGTGTCTCTCCCAATTCCCCATTCCCTACTCTCCATTATTCCAATTACTAAATTTCAGCAAAGGCTGAAAATTGTTCTTCATTTATTCGCCCTGCTTGATAGAGAGTATTAGTAATTTCCGAAATAGTTAAAACCGCATGACTGCAATAACCATTTTGCTGTAACCTATCTTTCACCCCCTGTTCATGGTCGATAAATACCACAATATCATTAACCTTTAATCCAGCTGATTCTAACTTTCCCGCCCCTTCCATAACACTTTTACCACTAATGAGAATATCATCAACCACTACAACTGTTTCACCAGTATGAAAGTTACCCTCAATTACTCTCCGAGTTCCGTGTGCTTTCACCTCTTTACGCGGGAAAATCATCGGACAGTGAAGGCGCAAAGCTAAACCAGTCGCAGTTGGTAATGAACCATAGGGAATACCTGCTAATCTATCAAAATTCAGGTTCTTCAAAATATCCTCATAAGCTGTGAGAACTTGATTAAAAACTTGGGGATTGGAAATAATTTTGCGTAAGTCGATGTAATAAGGAAATATCGCTCCTGATGCTTGGACAAAGCTGCCAAACATAATGCAGTCAAGATCATAAAGTTGTAAAATCAAATCTTGGTGGGGGTGCTGATTTAAAAAACAAACATCAGGAAACCACACAGAACAAGTAGAATTTTCGTGAACAATTTCAGTTTTGATTTGATTGATTTCTGCACGTAAAGACTGGACTTCTTCTGCTAATTGTGTATTTACCAACATATCTTGAGGAACAGGAATCAGTAAACCATCACCATTACTATTCAAGCCAGCTTCTAAAATTTGTTTCAGGTTTTGAGCCTCTGCCCAGATGCTACGCGCCATAATAATTCGTTCAGGTGCAACTGCTCGAATAAGTGCTAAAACTTCAGGATTTGTAGTTCCCACTTCCAAACCCAATTGTTCTGGAGTTCCCCAGGTTTTTGATTCTTTTACTACCTGTAAATAAAGGGGTGATTCGTTTGTAGGATATTGCTGTAGAGCTTCTGCACCTGGATTAGAAGTACAGCATAAAATAAACACCGCTTTATCAGGATAGACCAAAAAAGGTGCTACGTGATCTTGTCCTGTATAGGGACTGAGAGTGATTGCGTCCACCTGCCATTGTGTAAACACAGTCTGGGCAAAGATGGTACTAGTATTTAAGTCACTGTGTTTGGCATCTAAAATCACTGGGATATGGGCTGGAATAGCTGCTAAAGTTTTGTACAGCAGTTCTAAACCAGGAATACCTAAAGCTTCGTAAAAGCCAAGTGTCGGTTTATAAGCACAAACGAAATCAGCAGTTTCCGCAATAATGAATTGTAACCACTTCTCCAAACCAGCAATAAGTTCTTCAGATTCATAACGCCCAGGCATCATTTCTGGATTTGGATCGAGTCCTACAAAAAGTAAGCTTTGATTTTGTAAGATATTTCCATTCAATTTATCAAAAAAGTTCATTTTTTTTGTTTAAAAAAGGATCGTCGATCAAAACATTGATTCTGTTAATTCAGTACCACCAGCCTTACGCCCTAATTGATAGTGAATTACTACAAATAAGATAACCATCGGCACTGAGGCAAAGTGAACAATTCGCAATGCTTGCCAATCGCCAAAGCAATCCACAATCCAGGGAAATTGAGCAGGTTTATACATTCCTATCCCTGTAAATAATGCCAGCAGCAAAATAGGAATAATTGCTGTATAAGCAATCCGATGCCAAGCATAAATTAGGCGTTGGGAATTTTGAGTTTTTTGTAATGCTTTGAAGTCATTAGCACCGACAAAGCGATGTCGCCAGCGCCGGGTAACTAAAATGTAAATTCCATACCACAACAGATTCAGCGAGAATAGCCACATTGCTGCAAAATGCCAGTGTCTACCTCCTGCCAGCCAACCTCCTAAAGTAAATATCGGAGGAACGTGCAAACCTGCACGTCCACCAAAAACAGGGTTGGCGTTGTAAATTTGTAGTCCACTGGTGAGCATGATAAATAGACTAATGATGTTACACCAGTGGAAGATTTTGGCTCCTATTGCTTGAGTGGGTCGCTTTCGAGTTTGAGAGGGAACGGTGGAAGTCATAAATTTTGACTGATAAAATTTGCTGTTTATCTGTCTTGGGTAAATAGCCCAGC
The DNA here is from genome assembly GCF_017115065.1 of Nostoc sp. JL23. Lineage (NCBI taxonomy): Bacteria > Bacillati > Cyanobacteriota > Cyanophyceae > Nostocales > Nostocaceae > Nostoc > Nostoc sp. JL23. The sequence continues at coordinate 320 of NZ_JABXKN010000025.1, read as the reverse complement.
AAGTTTGGAGGTGGGCTATTTACCTTTATTTTCTCATCATTAGATTCAGTATTCTGACATTAATGGTCTACCATCTGCTGTTTTAACTGTCAGTTTAGGTATGGCTAGGGTTGTTCGAAGCTAAATTACGCCTAATGTGAATTAAATAGGTTGAGACTCCAGTGTTTTGAATTTCATGAAAAACGCCTTTTACACGCTCACGAACACGACTAATAAAACGCTTTAAAGCATCAGAATCTTGAAATTGCTGGTTGTCACGAGTGAGTAGACCTCTTGCAAAAGTCCCACATGCGTGGGACAAGTAGGTTAGAGTTGGGTAG
>NZ_JABXKN010000046.1:0-11592 GCF_017115065.1 Nostoc sp. JL23 | reverse complement strand
CTTGAGAAAACATATTTCTTGTTTTTCTTGGAATAATTTATTCTTTGGAAGTCCCCTACTACGCTCACCAGTGAAAATTACTTGATAACCACTGGTGAGCGTAGTAATATGGTAATCATAAAAGAGGAGACGAGCGCGATGCCTCTTTTGAAAAACAAAGAAGCGCTCAAAATTCAACCCTTACAAATCGAGTTAACGATACGAAACCTAAAACCAGCCGCCACCAGGACTAGCAGCCGGAAGCCAAAAACTTGTATTGCTCAAGCCACCGGAGATGATTCCGATGACCAAACCAAGTCTGAAAACTGGTTGTAAAAACTTCAATATTTCCAGAATTAAGGCGATTGCGTACTCAGTAGTATGCAATCGCCTTTTCAATCAATTCTTATCACATGGCTGTACAGAGGACACGGTAATATCCCAATATCTTCTCTACAGCTTTGTGCTGTCTGGTGTTCTGACATCAGTTAATACGCTTTACCCTTGAACACTTTTATAGAACCCATTTGATATCTATACAGGAGGGCAATCGAATTTGGCTGAACTACGAGCTAAGTTACAAATTTTATAGATTGATCGTCAGGATTTTTTTCTTGCTTTTTTTGTCGCTCAACACGACTGTATTGTAGGGTAATGTATCCGTTCCCAGCGGAATTGGCAGGCTAAAACTGGGGCTTTTATGATCGAGTTCGCCTAAATCAATGCTTTTCGTTATATCGCCATCTGTTGCAAGATTTGCGGTAAGTTCGCCTTTATAATCTTCAATTAAAAAGTCTCTAAAGAAAACGACTTCCCCACCCTCAGGATCTATACCAAGGATGACCGTACCGCTGAAAGTTGCGCCTTTTCGTTCTTCATCAACCGTTGCCATTGTGATTTCCGAGGGGTCTTGACCGGACATATGTGCCATAAACTTTTTTCTCTTGCGAATTCTCAACAATTGAAAATGATTTTACAAGAGCGCTATGGGCGATCGCAAAACTCTCAGGACGTATTTCTGCATCGGTCTTGCAAATGTATAGCCAAGTTACTTCTGGTTATACGCCTAATTGGAAGATTGAGTAGGGATGAGTAGGGGCTGAAAGCGATCACGAAGCGTTGCTGCAAAGCAGATCGCATCGCAGAAACCTGATAGAGGGGAGACGTTGAGAAGTTTCCGGATAACTTGATCCGACCTTGCCTCGGCAGTAGAGTGCCCTTATCTGTGAACTGACAGGTTTATGGAGTCCAAGGATATATAGAACCCATTTGATATCTATGCCTGAGCTAACCGCTTAAGCATGAGTCTGATAAAACATAGATTGAGCTTGGCAGTCGCATGAGGCAATGTTCGCTCAAAGTTCTTGACCAAATTCTTACATCGTTCCATCCAAATTTGAACGTTCTCTTCCCCCAACGAGTTGCAACCAAACCCCGTTTTACCAGGGGCATCTTTTTCTGCTTTCGTGGGTTTGGGTGCCAGTTGGAATCTGAGCTTGGTCATAATCTGAGGATAAAGTGTTTGCAGGGCGGCTGTGATCTTCTCTGGATGGTAGCCGTGGTCAAGCAGAATCGTAATCTTTGGAATATTCATAGGCTTGGCACGAAAGTAATCCAAGTTCTGGCTCAATAGTTCAATCAAGCCAAGGTCATCACTCACACTGGCTCTAGTGCAGTGGGTGAAGAATGGTAGACCGAGAGTATCTACTGCCAAGTGCCGTTTGATGCCATTGGTACACTTGTAATGACAGAACCCTTTGGACTCCACGCCCGCATTGCAGGTATTCTTGACTGCAACCGAAGTCGATAATCAGTAGGGTTGTCCATTTTGGTTTTTTTTTGCGTCTGCGCGCACTTTCCCATGCAACGTCGTCATCATCTGCTCTATTACTCCCGCTTCTCGCCACTGCAAGGAGATGCCAAAACACCGTTGAGTAGGGCGGTAAATATGCAGGGTAAATCACACCAGTTACACCCATTCTTGAGTTGATAGAAGATACCAGCTAAGATTTGTCGCTTTGTCCACTTTGGTGGTCTGGTTTGCTTTTTCTGCGGCAATAGTGGTTCAATGATTGCCCACTATTTATCGGTTAAGCTGCTGGAGTAGGGCATTTATTTCTCATTTTACCCGTTCTTCCAAGATCCCAAATCGGTTCTATAAGGCTTCGCCAAATCTAGATTGAGAGTGTTGTGCTGAAAGCACAACAAACTGACCAATAAAAATAGGACGATCGTTCCGTTCGGGAAAACTGTGCGATCGCCCCTATGCCCCAACCATCTAAAGAAGAGGCAATTTCTAATGATGACACAACTTTCAGCCCCTACGCCAACAAAAGATCCGTTAACCACACAGGATCGCCAAATCATTGCAACCATCGTCAATCAGTCGGACTACTCCAAAAACTGCAAGCCCGAAGATGTAGTGACTATCTGGATCAACAGTGATGATATCGTGTGGGTAAAAATGATCCACGGCTATGCTCGTTACCACAAACAATCTTTCAAACGCGCTGTTGCAGAGGTAAAAGCGAGTCTTTCTGCTCCAGTAAAGTGCAATCACAAGTCAGATGAGGAATTGAAACAAGCTGCTGAGAAAATAGGCTTGTTAGGTGATTGTGACAGAACAATTCGCAATTCGCAATTCGCAATTACGAACAAAATTATCAACTGATTCATTCAGAGACAGAATTTAAGTCCGTGTATTTATGCGGTGAGAAAGAAATTGCGAATTGCGAATTCATAATTGCGAATTGGTTTGACTGGCTATCGTTAAGCGTCCAATACCATTCTGATAAAGTAATCGGTCACGCTGGTTGTTATATCTCTCACAAGGCTCGAATATTAACCCCACCGGCTGAATGGGATTTTACACTGCCGAAGTGGAATATGCCTGCTGCCATCTGTCCAGACTGCGAAGGACATGGGTGCGGTAACTGTGGGTATTGCGGGACTCGTGCAGAAGACTTGTGTACGCTAGTGGACGGCTATCGACTGACCTATGTACGACGCACTGACCTCCAGACGGCTCACAACGTATATCTAGATGGTGAGTTTTTGGGCATACTCTTCAAGGTCAGAAACGCTGATGAGTTATGGGAAAACGACCCCAAGACTTATTACTGGCGCTGTGGTGATGGAGTCCAGTATTGGAGTGTGAAAGAGGCTGTAAAGGTGCTATCCAGGGCAACTGCTCCGATTGAACTGCCGCAAGTTCGTCGGGAGTTGGTAGCGGCGTAAGTGAAATGGTGGAAGAGAATTTTCTTCCACCACTGTTTTAAAATCAGTGCCATTCGCCACCCAGGATTAAAGCTTCGCTTATTTTTTGCGAAAAATAATAATATTAAACAAAGGCAGCTACTATGACAGCTTTTGACTTTGATTCTGCTGAACACAAGGCATACGAAAAGACCCCAGCAGCCAAAAGCATTCCTTCACCCGCAGGCATTTGGATTGCTTACGAAAATCAACAATTAGCAGGATGGTACGAAAATAAAGAACTAGAAGGTGGGAAAGAGTATAAAGTTCTTACTAACAAGTTGGACGAAAATGATGAAAAGATAGGCATTCCTGGCGCTCTTTATAGACAACCACGAATACTTGTGATTGGGCGATCGCCTCTGCTATACGGAAACGATAGAAAGGTGATTGGAGTTTGGCGTAACAGTGATGGTTTGGACAAAAACGCCTACAAATTCGGTAGGCGATATATGGTGATTTTCGTCGATGCCCAAAATCAACCTCTTCATATCGCACCAGTACAAATAACTGCTTGGGGAGTGTTTCAAGTTTCGTTTGATCAACAACTAATGGCATTCCGTGAAACCTGCGAACAAGCTTATGCAAGTTTTCAAGGCAAACATCACCAACCGAAGAATTTACTTTGGCATTCGATGTGGGTATTTTGCCCCACATTGAAAACAGAGAAACGTGAGAAAGGGGGGCAAACTTCCAATGCCTGTGTATGTACCGGATACGAAAAGCCAACTGCGCTCAACTGGGAAAGTTATTGTATTGGCAAGAAACCAATAGCTCAAGAAATTGCCCTTGTGCATAATTCCATTAGCGATTGGTGGAAAAAAGGATTGCCTAACAATAACTTACCAAACCATACGTCTCATGCACTCGATCGCAATCAATTGATGATGGAGTCGCAACGATTGATTGAAGCTTTAGGTTGGAAAGAAGAAAAGGGCAAACAGTTTCTCATAGACAACTATGGCAAAAAAGGAAGGCAGTTACTAACTAACGAAGAATTTGCTAACTTCGTCAACAAATTGCAGTCTATGCAAGCAAATTATGATGATGAAGTTGGTTACTGGGAGGATGTGCCTTCTTAATAAACAAATACTTATTGAGGTGATTGCAGCAAAAAATGCAAGAGATCCGTATCAAGTTGTTAGATGAACAACGCAATCTACAATCACTTGCGACTGACAACGTGGGTTTATCGAAAGCTACCGTGATGTCGTTCAAGTTCAGGTAAAAAACAGTCTTGGGCGAGGGTGAATTCGCTCAAGACTAAATACCTTAAACGAAAAATGCATATAAACCTCAAAAGAATACCGCACTTCTACTACATATAGGAGCAAAATTCTCATGTCGCATTTCTCAACAGTTAAAACCAAGCTTGCTAACCGTGAATGTCTAATACAAGCTTTACAAGATTTGAAGCTGAATCCGCAAGTTCACGAAATAGCACAATCACTAAAAGGATACTACGGTGGCTCTCAAGGACAAAGCGCTGAAATCATCGTATCTGGTCGCACCATAAAAGCCCGTGCAGACATCGGGTTCAAATGGAACCAAAATAATGCTGTGTATGATGTAATACACGACAGTTATGAAACAGTTCCGAAGTTAGGGCAAGACTTCTTTAGTAACAAGTTGATGCTGGCTTACGGTAAGCGTTTGGTGAGAGCTAAAGCTGCCGAGTTACAAGAAAGGTTTGGTGAATGCGCGATCGCTGAAGAAACCAACGGAAGTGTGCAAACTCTACGGCTGACTTTTGCTGGACATCAGGAAGTTCAACAGTACGTGAGGAGATAAATATGGAACGTTCAATACTGATTCATTTTGACAGCGCTACAGGTGAAGTTCGTGTAGAGGCTGAGGGGTTTGAGGGTTTGAGTTGTTTATCAGCTACGCAACCATTTGAATCCGCGTTGGGAGTTGTGGAGGGCGATGCCTACGGCGGTAAACTACGCATCTACAAGGACGAAGCCCAAACCCAACAACTTCGGACAACTTCAACTCACTCTATTCGCTTACGGCAGTAAATCAGGGAAAAGGGGAACCGCGACGATTGGGTTCCCCCAAGAAATTTTATGTACCTACCTAAAGAGTATCCTTTCATCCGCGTTTACGCCCAGCAAAAACCACGCCAGCCCGTGATTATCAAAGCGAATACTGAAGGGTTGTGTGTGCTGTTGAATGCTTTAATTTCTGCCATTGCTCAACCAGAGTGCAATGGTATAGCTGAGGTTTTTGACGGCGATGCCGAAGTTTATGAGGTAGTCGTGAAAGTGGTCAACACTCATGACGAATTATTTCCAGTTCCTTATCAAATACCAAAATCATGAATCTCTCAAATCTTCTCTCCACGCTCGATTCACAAATCCCCATCGCTGCGGTTGATGTCCTCCTGATGAAGCGACGATTATTCAGTGGTTGACTGCTGAAGCTAACAATAAGCTCTCATGTCCAGTTTTCTTCTGGAATCTGGGAGTATCAACCTTGGAGCAATGTTTAATCGCAGCAGATGGGGGATTGGTGTTTAAACCAGTTGCAGAGTATAAGAAACCACAACACGCTGACCCATTGTTATATGTGTTTGATTACATTGCGAATTTTAGCGGAAATGGTATATTTATTCTCGGAGATATTCACCCCTTTATTGCTAAGAACTCACCCCAATTGAGTTGGGAGATTTTATCCAAAGTTAAAAACCTTTACCACAGGTTAAAACCCACAGATAAACGCATTGTATTGTTGGGTCAGAACATACAATTACACGAATCCCTAGTCAGATTGATTCCTTATTGTGAAGTCCCTTTACCTAGTATTGACCAAATACTTGAGCATATCACTTCTTATTTGCATGACCTACAACAGTCTGCTATTGAACAGGAATTGACTTTTACTATTTCCCTAGAAAATGCTGAATTTGAAACTCTTTCTCGTGCAGCGTTGGGTCTAACCTTAGAAGAAATTAGTGATTTCCTTCGGTTAACAGTCAAAGAAAACTTAACTAATGATGGTGTCGTCGTTGACGCTGATTTTATCCCCAAAGCCGTCGAGTACAAAACTCGGCTACTGTCTCAATTGGGTATCGAGTTAGGTAAACCAGCCAGCATACCCTTCGGCAGACTCGATTTACTGCATGATTGGTTGAATCGTCGCCGCCGTCTGTTTACACAAGAGGCACGAAGTCTTAGCTTACCCCAACCCAAAGGGGTGTTACTAGCTGGGCCTCCAGGTACGGGTAAAACGAGTGTCGCTAAGAACATTGCCAACATACTCAATTTACCACTCCTACAGCTAGACATTGCTTCCCTGCTTGGTAGTTTGGTAGGCGAGTCTGAGGGCAATATCCGCCGCGCACTCAAGACCGCAGAAGCGATCGCACCCTGCGTCTTATGGATTGACGAAATAAAAAAAGCACTTTCGGGAACTGGTGACACGAGTGGAGTCTCACAGAGGATTCTGGGCAATATCCTTACATTCATGTCCGAATCTCAGTGTGGTGTGTTTGTCGTGGCAACTTGCAATGACCCCTCTGCACTGCCAAGTGAGCTAAAACGGAAAGGCCGCTTCGATGAAAATTTCTTTGTTGACTTGCCCACAGAACCTGAGCGTGTACAGATTCTGGGGATTCATCTACAACGTTTTGGCATTCACCTGGAATCCGAATATCTCGAAGCGATCGCTGCCAATACCGCGAAATTTTCCGGTGCAGAACTGGAAACCCTAGCTTCGGAAGCTGCTCTGCTGGCATTCGATGAGGGTAGACCGCAGCAGGTAACGCTTGCTGACCTCGAAACCTGTCGTCAAAGCATCACCCCACTTGCAATTCAGGATGCGGCGGCAGTGGAGCGAATGCAGGCGTGGGCATCCACCGCACGACGGGCTAGTAGCCCTGTGGTTGCAGCAAAAACTCAATCTTTGCGTGCTGGTAAGTTTCGCAATATGAACTGATGAAAAAGCGATTGTCTCCTGATTCTATGAGGCGATCGCTCTTTTAGGTTCGTAGCGATCGCGTTCAGTATATCTATCTCAGATGGGGCAATGCCCTGAAGTTAGGAAATTGACAGGGTAAGAAACATGGAAACCTATTTAGTTTTTGTTGATGCTATCCAGAACAGCAATAAATTCTGGGCGGCCATTGTCGAAGATAGTAATTTAACAGTGCAGTGGGGCAGAGTCGGCTATCAAGCACAGACTAAAGTCCACACATTAGGTAATCATCAAAGAGCGGTTAGTAAATTTAACAATCTGGTAGCCGAAAAGATGATGAAAGGCTACAGAAGAAGTCAGTCACAAATCGACAGTAATTGTGAAGTTTCTGAAATCAACAGAGCGATTGAATTACTAGAGATTATCCGTCCTTATGTAGAGCAGAGAAATTTTTCAGTTGCTTATATCAATGCCCTAAATCAATATCTAAAGATTGTCCCAACACCTTTGGGTATGCAAATTGAACCATACAGGGTATATCGCTCAGTAGAAGATGTTGATTATCAAATGGGATTACTCAATTCTCTGTTAGCGACACCTGCACCAATTGCTGCTGCGGTGGCTGTTGGTCATGCCCCTGAAGCAACAGCAGAACCCAAGGTAGTCAGTCTCAAGACTATCAGTAAGAACTTCTGGAGACATTTGTAAACTAATTACCACAAAGCTTCTTTGTAAGAATTCAGCAGGCAGGAGTCAGAAATCAGAATATATAAAGAGTTTATTAAATATAGGATATTTGTTTATCAAGTCTTGATTTGATTCTTTAACTATTCAGAATAGCTGAATTCTTACTCCTGAATTCTTACCTGGTAATGTTTATTTTTATTTAATATGGCTTCATGTGGAAAAGCTAACGCGGAACCTAACCCCCCAGCCCCCTTCCCTACAAGGGAAGGGGGAGAATTCAAAGCCTCTCTCCTCGCAGGAGAGAGGTTTGGAGAGAGGTTTTCGAGATCCCGTGAAAAGTCAGACTAAAGACGTATATGTAAATATCTGTATTGAGGTTAGAGAACTTCCTGGGCTGAAATCCAAACTAACAGAGATTTGTGATCCCGCAGAGATTGAATATGCCTTTACCCAGGGGTTTGGCAAGCTTGCTAAAATCATGTTTCGGTTAAGTTGATTCCAAATGTTGGGTCATTCCCGTACATCTCATGCCCTGTTCGGTAAAAAACTATTTGGGAACAGTAGTCGCGTTGAGTTCACCCCTTTTCCCTTTTCCCTTCTTGTTTGCACCTTGTGTCACCTTCGGTTCTTCTTCTTGCTTACTAAAGTTGACCATTTTCATCAAGTGCTGATTTAGATAACTCTGCGCCGAGATATACAGACTTTCCCAAATTTCTTGATTACGGCTGATTTTTGTACCGACTGTATTCCCTGCTGTTTTCTCCGACACCAAATATTTGCGGAAATAGTTATTCCACAGGTGTTGCAGGAAATCTTCAGCGAATTCGTTAAAGGCATCACCGTGCCGAAAAAGGTTTTTTGTACGCTAAAAAATTTTCAAGTGTCTGAAACGACGATTTTTCGTTCAAACTTGATCAAAACTAGTAGTTCGCTTTCGTGACTTGGCTCTTTTAAGGGGAAGGGGGAAGGGGTAAAGGGTTTAAATCCCAAACCCAGTACCCTTTCCCCTTTCCCCAGTTCTCACAAGTGCATTTTTGGGTTGGCAGACTACTAGCAGCATAATCATAGTTCCTTCACCAAAAAACACTTCTTGAAAGGCTTACCTCATCTTAGTTTCAGCCAAGCGCGTACAATCTACCCGATTTGACACGGTGACGCCAAGATAGCTCCAGTTACCCAGGTGGCTCATTGGGATAGGAAAAATGTGATCGCCCACCCTCTACAAACTGCCGCCCGCAATCCTTGCAGCGGTAGCACTGCTTGCCTCGGCGATATCCATTTTTCGATAACTGCTGCGATCGACATTGAGGGCATACCATTACTTTCATTACATAATTCGACTGATAATCTCCCAGATGCGGCTCTAAATAGGATACCAGCAAGTCCTCAATCTGCTGAATTAACCGTTGGCAGTGTTCCTGATTTGGGCTGCGGAGGGCTGCCAGCATCACCGCGTTGCTGCTATGCACACACACTTCTGCCAGCAGACTGTACTGTTCCTCGGCGAGGGCGGGCTTGCGTTGCCTCAGAATACTTGCCATGAAGTTGATTGCTTCCTGCGTCATGCTTTCATCGATCGTCTGGAAAATTTCACGGGCTAGATAAAACTGCACAAACACCACCCGTGACACGGGTTGCTCAAAGAGCGCTGCTACAGCAGTGGCAATCGCATGAATCATTTGGCAAAGCGGCAGTTGCACAATGGCTGGGATGTCCACCCGTGCCCACATCGCTTTCACTCGCTCCGTATGGCGTAACTCCATTGCCTTGAAAATGGCAGCTTTGTCTGGAAAAAACTGATAGAGAGAGCCGATTGCTGTTCCCGCTTTAGCTGCGATTAGATGAGTCGTCGCCGCTTCGTAGCCCACTTCATCAAAGACTGCCGCTGCCGCATCCAGGATTTTTTCAACCCGTGCTTTACCCCGCTGCTGTTTGGGTTGCCGACGGAGATTTTTTGATAACTCGCTGCTTGACGAACGTGAACATTCTGTCATATTTTAGAAACACGGCGGATCTTTCACAATTTTATCTTTAACGGAGAACACCATGCAGTCAATGCTTCCCGGTGCGCCTTGGTTATTGGCGCACAAGTCTATGTTGTCTGTAAACCAACCCCGAAAAATTTCTTTATACGGCAGTGATTACGTGATGTGGAAGGATGCTACCGAAGCGATTCATGCCTTACCCAATGCCTGCCCTCACATGGGCGCGATGCTATCGGAAGGATGGTGTGAAGTTCAAAGCAATGGGACAAGTGCAGTTGTCTGTCCATTTCATGCGTTGCAGTTTGATGCCGCAGGTTGTACAGTTTTACCCGGAGCAGGTAAGAAAACATTAGCTCAATTACAACCTCTAGAATTAATCACTCAAGGGGATTTCATCTGGTCCTATGGCGGCTACGCGCCGAAGATAGCCATTCCGACTGTTTTGAATGAAATCGCAGAAAAATACTATTTTGTTGGGCATACAGGCGATCGCAGCATCGAGACGGATTTGCTGACGATGCTGCTGAACATGCATGACTACAATCATCAAAATGGTACTCACCGAGATTTATTTCGGATTACCGAAGTGGAGTTTCATCAGTTTGTTGACGATGGGCATCATTCCCATGCCTTCTACGATATGCCGACCGCTCCCTATAGCCTAAGCGAAAAGCTGAGAAAGCCTGACTTAATGCTGTTGCCCAGTACCATCAAAGCGCACCTGGAAAACCACTTTCCATCCCTGATAATTTTTCACGGCGAAATGCCGCTTGGTAAAGCTGCCCAGTGTCATTTTTTCGTGCCAGAAGCTGAGAATCGCACCCGGACTTATATTTTACTGTTTGGTCAGGCAAAGCATCCAGTCTTTAAGCTGTTTGGCAGCACCTATCTAAAATTTGGCAAGGTTGTTGTCGAGCAAGATGCAGATATTTTGAGCAAAATTTATCCGGATACACCTCAGAAAATTAAACTCAACAATGAAGTAGGCATGGATTGGGTGCGGCGCAATTTTGAGAGCTTTCCTGACGTTGTGGAACCGAATCTCTCCAAATAGACAGCAAATCTATTCCATCGATTCCTACACCCTTAAATTGCAGTATCTTCCCAGTAGGGCAGACTGCCAAATCGTTTTGCTAAAAAATCAATAAACGCTTTCACCCGTAGCGAATGTCTACGATTCGATAAATACAGTGCGTAAATTAGGTTTCTTTTTTACAAAGGTGACATTCATTCTTATTACTTTTTACCAGTTTGAGTTAGGTTGAGCGAATGAGCGCACTGCTTCACTCACTTTCATGCGATGGCGTAACCGTCCGCCGTTGGCATTCGTCGAAGACGTCGGTTTAATTGAAGTGCAAGGCTTGAGCGCTGTTCTTCAATCGCCATCATCTGCTGCACAAGCCTAGCGTTTGTAATCTCTTGCTCAGGAGTTAGCAGAGGGTAGCGTCCGATTTCTTTGAGGTAGGAGTGAACTAGGTCGGTAGTTGGATTAGGCATACTTTCAAATAATTGTAAGAAGTACTTTTATTTGTATCGGCTCAAAATTTGGGGGTAGAGATTTATTCAGGCTGCCATGACCACCCAAATGGGTTAGAAGAAGACTTCTCTCGAATAATAGTAGCCAAACAGGGAATATGACCAATTTTTAAAATCCGGTCACGCATATACTCAAAAAAGCTGACACCCAACTTGCGAGTAGTTGCAACAAGGGACATAAAAATATCCCATGCTTTCGTACCAAGTTCAGTTTGGGTAGCATAGCTAATCT
>NZ_JABXKN010000082.1:0-11739 GCF_017115065.1 Nostoc sp. JL23 | reverse complement strand
TTGATGGTTATTTTGTTTATTCATGTTATTTTAACATAACTACTCTTGGAGAGCCACAAAATTTTACCCGATTTTATACAAAGTAAAGTAATCTTTTTGTTACCTCATAGCTCTCTATTAACTAATATATGCTCAATCGCAATAGTGGCAAAGATTCTGCATTTTGCATCATGTTTATTCCACAGCAAATCCCGATAGTTGGCGCATTTTAGGAGTATGAAAACCGATGACAATATCTTGTTTAGGTACACCCATTTCTATCAATTCTAAAGCAATATCTACTTCCGTTGTATTTTGTTGAATCCAAATTTTATTATTTTTGATATCTAGGTGCATTATTGGGCCATATATCCGTTTTTGATTGTTCCATCCAATGCTAATAATTTGATAATGGTCATACTCTACGTCAAAAATCTGTTCGACTTCTACATCTCCATAACTAGGCTTGTACTCAATATACTTAGTTAATAATTGCTTAACTTTTGTACGGTATTCATTTAACTTATCCATTGATCTATTTCCTCAGTCTCAAGGTTATAAATAATTAACTTCAATTTGTTTTCGTTGACTACAGTTTGAATAAAAGGCAAATTAAAAAAATCATTATAAGTGACCAATGGTACAGCTAAATATAAATTTCTCGAAGGTTCTTCTGCACGTAATGCAGTCCGATAATTAATAAATTGTCCTAGTGCCATGTGAAATTCTGAAATTTTCGATGCACTGACAAAATTTTTGATTTCAACTGCTATTTTTTCCCCAGCTTTTTCCGCAGCTACTAGGAGTTCTGCACCTAAATCAATCTGAACATCAACTCCACCACACCGAATATTTAGCGGATCGTCTGTAACTGACCAACCATCTTTCTCTAGTGCAGTCCTCACAATATTGTGGAATAAATCACGAGCCATACGAACTATCCAATGAATAACCAAAGCAATTGGGGTAAGCAGTTTTGCTTTGGTTTTAAACGCTTGACTAGTTCATCTGGTATTTGAGTGGTTGGTTTTGCCATGCTTGAAACCATTAAAGTAGTTTGCTCACATTATGCTTTAGATTACGTTGTAATACAAGACTACAACGCAAAATAAGGTACTCTTATCTTTTATCCGGCAAAAACTACGATAAAAACTACTTTCCTTGATACATAACACTTTCACCAACATGCTGTCCGTTTGCAGACTAAATGAAATTTGTGCGGACTAAGTGAAATTCTGTTGCAGACTAATTGAAAATCTACTTGTGCAACCCTGATTCTTTCGTAGCCCCAGAGCGATCGCTACAATCAAAGTTTTGCTTCAAAGCCTTGTGCGGTAATGAATTGAGACGTTTTATGTCCATTTTGTGGAAAATTTCATTTAGTCTGCGAATTTAGGGGGAATTTTTCACTTAGTCTGCAAAAAAATTTCATTTAGTCTGCAACAAAAGTTGCTCAAACCCTTATTCTTGCGTTTAAAAAATTTCACTTAGTCTGCAAACCCACAATGCGATCGCGGAGGGTGCATGTTGGCAACGGAATATAAACTATTCCGCTGCCGATAAATTTTGCTTGTCTTAGTATCGTCTTTGATGCGTCATCCAAGCGATAACCATTTACAGGGTGCTAACTTCCAGTTATGGTTAGCCGTAAGTTATTATAGGCACAATGCAACTATAACTTTGACTGAGTGCAAAGATAGTTTACAAAAGTTGCTCAGGCGGTTGCCTTAGTCTATGGGAATAAAAAAGTTCAACAATTTCTGTTAAGTGCTTTACCCCGCTCCAAGCATCCGTCCATAAATCGCTTGAAAGAGCCTGTACGCCGCATCTACGCTACGTTATTATTAGAGCGATCGCCATCGGCTCATAGCGGTTACGCCATCGCTCTTAAGCTCTTCAAAGATTTCTGGTCTTATTTCCCGGCAACTCTATTATTATCCAGTCAAAACAATTCAAAATTCAAAATTATCAATTCAAAATTAATACCCCACGCATTTATGCGGGGGCTTGAATATCGATACTACGTGTTTGATTTTTTTCCTAATTGAAATTAGGGACTTGTATCCCAAATGAATCAATTCAAAATTTCTTTCCTATTAATTTTTAATTTTGAATTTTTAATTTTGAATTTCATTAAGTGGTCATCAGTAATGGGGAGTATATTTTCCACTGTTGTAGAGTTTCTTGTTCTTGACTAATAAATTTCGTCTTCTTCATCTACCCAATCTTCATCCCAGAGAAGTTCATTATAAACCTTAGTAGCTTGAGATATTTTTAGGTTGTGAGCTGCTGTCACACAATTTCTTGGTTGCCAGCCAATGAGGGCGTATCTCCCATGTAAATATCTGACAGCATTTTTGCAGTCATTAATTACTGGAATATCCTCTTTGATGTATTTTCGCAATTGGACTCCTAAACGAATTGCCTCCATTTCATAATTGTGAAAATGGGATTCTTCAACATCAGGTGTAGAAATCAGCAATCCTCTCACCCAGGCATGATTTTTATAGATAGCCTTCGCTACAACTAAATTGACTTGTTTTGGTGTCCAATTGCTCCTTTCTAAAAAGTTATCTATTGCTGATTCATCATCTAAATCTATATCTACGTTAGATTCTGAAAGTATTTCCGAGATATCTGTATTTTCTAAGAACAGTTCGTACCACTCTTGAAAAGTTTCGGTACTAAATAGTTTTCTGGCTTCTTCAAATGAAATTTTCTCCCATCCAGCATCTGTAACTATTTCGTTACCAGTAGGAGCAATGAACAGATTTTCTTCTTTTACCATCCAAGGGAAGGGTGTATTGTGATTTTTTCTCTTTCGTTTACCCATTGAACTGCTATAGAGGATCACTCTTATTATCCTGTCTCCTATCCTACCTGACAAATTGAGTGTCTCTAGTCCATGAAAAGCGATGCTAATAGAAACCATTACAAAAATAATTTGATTTCGATAAAATCTAGTTAATATTAATTAGCGGAAGTAAAAATATTTTGTTAGAGTCTTTATGTTTGCCCGATTTCTCGCCTTCATCTTCCCGTTGGCGTTGCCTATAGCTCAGATCCCAAAGCAGTGCAATCTGCTCTGTTAGAGGCTGCTTCTAAGCATCCCAATGTATTGCAGACTCCTTTGCCTCTAGTACTGTTTAAAGAGTTTGGCAACAATACCTTAAATTTTGAGTTATTAGTCTGGACTGCGGAACCTAATAAACAATTTTTGCTCAAAAGTGATTTATACTACATTATTTACGAAGTATTACAGCAACGAGAAATTGAAATTCCTCTTGCTCAGTTAGATTTACATCTGCGTTCTGGTAAGTTGGAATTTACGCCAGAAATGCAGTGTCCTTTGAATCATAATGTGGGAAAAATTTTGATCCATAAATTAGAAAAAAATTAACGAGAATTCAGGCTTTCGCGCCGATCACAAAATTAAACTCTGCATCAAATCATGAGAGAGAGTTGAAATTCTGAATCATAATTAGAGAATGAGTTGAAAAAACACATTTGGACAAAACTTGTACAAAAAATCTCTGAAAAAATTGCTCTAATTTAAACTTTCAATTCAAAATATGGTTCAAATACCCATGTTATGGTTCAAAACTTTTGTTTTAGTAGATATCTGAGTAAAAATAAAATATTTCATTGTCCAAGCGATCGCTCTGTTGTTTGGCGATCGCCTACTCAAATCGTAGCTGAATAATAATGATAATCAAGCTGAAGTATTGATACAAGCGACGTTTGCATCAGTCTTTTTATCCCCTACACGATAATCATTATTAGTAAAAAACTCGAATAATAAAAGTGAACTATAAATTGGATACTCATTTCTGAAGCATATCATGAGTTAAAATCTCATTTTTTAGTTCAAATCACATGCAGTTAGCTTTAATACAGATGGTTGAACGATTATCAAATCAGGAGTCAGACATAGATTCAACCAATGCAATTGAAAAGGGTACAGAGGGTATAGATGCATGAGCGCTCGTAATCATGGGGGTCTACCCACAAAAATCATCTACCCGAATATCCCGCCAGACATCAGAAACCTGCCAGCCGGAGTTACCCACAGATTGTACTGGAGGATTGTCAAAAAATGGAATATAGTCAGGAACTCTAGGCTCTGGAATCGCTACTGGTTTCTCCTCAACCTCAACCACAGGGGCTGGAGAATTGACAGTATTAGCTTCAAAAAGTTGGTCTTCTGCCTCCTCGATTAGCTTCATCTGTCTCAGGGTAAGCTTATCAGATTTTTTGATAATTTTCTTTGTATGTATCTCATTAGAAGTTTTCATTGGCTGTTCCCTGGAAGACATTGGTTTAAAATTTGTCTGAGTAAAGTTGCAAGAAGATAGGTATTAATAATTGCATAGAATAAACACTCTACTGCAAAACTATGGAAAATACGAGTCCCTTGCAGAAGAATTTATTAATTGTGTACAAATCTGTTTTCGGGTAGATGTCCCAGCATAATCTGTTGCACAGATGCAAGTATTAAGCGATCGCTTCTTTCCTCATGACTGTACCTGAAGATTGTTTTGCAGTTTTGACTCCTAATAAGCAGATAATGGATGGTTAAGAGTTCTCGCTCATTGGGAACAGCGTTGAGAAACTTATCAGGTGATAAAGGCACAATCTTAGTAGTAGATGACGAAGCCAGCATTCGCCGAATTTTACAGACGCGTCTAGAAATGATTGGCTACAGTGTAGTTACAGCTAGTGATGGTGAAGAAGCTTTGTCAGCTTTTCACCTGTTGACCCCTGATTTGATAGTTCTGGATGTGATGATGCCAAAGCTCGATGGTTATGGTGTCTGTCAAGAATTGCGGAAACAATCAGACGTACCAATTATCATGCTAACAGCCTTGGCAGATGTAGCAGACCGAATCACTGGGCTGGAACTCGGTGCTGATGACTACATGACAAAACCTTTCTCACCCAAGGAATTAGAAACTCGGATTGCCTGTGTACTAAAACGGCGCTCCCACAAAACCAGTATCAATACTATTCCTAACTCTGGGATAATTCATGCAGGCGACCTGAAAATCGATACAAGTAAGCGGCAAGTCCATAAAAATGAGCAACGCATTCGGTTGACAGGTGTGGAGTTTAGCTTATTAGAGTTGTTAGTGAATCATTCAGGAAAGATTTTTTCGCGATTAGAAATATTACAACAATTGTGGGGCTTTATACCAGAGATGAATACAGATACCCGTGTAGTAGATGTGCATATCTCACGATTGCGGACAAAGGTAGAATCCGACCCCAACGACCCAGAATTCATTATCACAGCAAGAGGTAATGGTTATTTTTTCCCACGAATTATTGATTCAGAACATGATTGAAGAAATTGAAGAGAAAAAGCAATCAGAATTCAAAATTGGTGAATACTTCACCTATATTCCCGCAGCGTCAAGCCCCGTAAATACCGAAATTTTGGGCAACTAGAAACTCCATTTATCCCGCTAATTTTAAGGTTAGGGCAACGAAACCAAGTTTTAGGTGGGATTTCAAGACTTGTGTGTACACCGTAGCCCTTTTGACAAAAGTCAAGACAGATACACGAGATTGTTCTTGACTAGATCCATCCTAAGCAGTTTAAAGCTTGAAACCCAGTCAACCCAAAATACTTTGTAATAGCAACCAAACATTTAGACCGACGATAATAATAGCAACTAACCAAGCTAGAGATTTTAGCCACAGGGGATTTACAAACTCTCCCATTAAGTAACGGTTACTTGTAAACATCACCAATGGAATCACTGCAAACGGTAACTGCAAGCTAAGGATAACTTGACTTAGAACTATGAGGCGGCTTGTGCTATTTTCCCCAAAGATAATAATTGTAATCAACGCTGGAATAATAGCAAGCAGACGGGTAATCAAACGCCGTAACCAGGATGGAAGGCGAAATTGTAAAAAGCCTTCCATGACAATCTGCCCAGCCAGAGTTGCAGTTAGTGTTGAACTTTGCCCGGAAGCAAGTAAGGCAATGCCAAAAATAGCACTAGCAGCACTAACACCTAATAATGGTGAAAGTAATTTGTAAGCATCTTGAATTTCTGCCACATTCTGATTACCAGAAAAATGAAATGTTGCGGCAGACACAATTAAAATTGCTGAGTTGATAAACAGTGCCAAAGATAGAGCAAAAGTTGAATCAATTGTGCCAAACTTAATTGCTTCCCATCTTTTTTCAGTAGTAGGTTGCCAATCACGGGTTTGCACAATAGATGAGTGTAAATATAAGTTGTGAGGCATCACTGTTGCTCCTAAAATGCCAATAGCAATGTAGAGCATTTCTGGGTTTTGTAAAATTTCTTTCTTGGGCAGATATCCAAGCATTATCCCCCCCATATCAGGTCGAGAGAACAGAATTTCTGCTGTGAAACAGATGCCTACGGTTGCTACCAGCATTATTACCAGGGCTTCTGTATAGCGAAAGCCTTTACTTTGCAGGAATAGCAATACCAAGACATCCAGCGCAGTGATGCACACACCCCATAGCAAGGGAATACCAAATAAAAGTTGCAGGGCGATCGCACTTCCCAGTAGTTCAGCTAAGTCACAAGCGGCGATCGCAATCTCACATAGTATCCACAAACAAAAGCTTACCCTTCGTCCGAAATAATCCCGACAAGCCTGCGCCAAATCTCGCCCCGTAGCAACTCCCAAACGTACACACAAAGATTGCAGCAATATTGCCATCAGGTTCGACAGCAGGATCACTGTTAACAGAGTATAACCAAACTTTGACCCCCCAGCTATATCTGTTGCCCAGTTTCCAGGGTCTATGTATCCGACTGAAACCAAATACCCTGGGCCTCCATAAGCCAGCATCTTGCGCCAAAAGCTTTTGGTGTTAGGGACTTTTATACTGCGGTGAACCTCTGGTAAGCTAGGTCTCTTTTCTGGGGGAGTCATTTACTTTGCCGTTTAATATTTTCATATTATTTTCATAATTCATCTTTTCATATTCTTCTCATTATTTGGGAATATCTGGCATGAATATTAATCTTCTCAAGATTTTTACTTGTGAAATCTTGTCTCACACCAATAAGTCTTGTATGTTTTTATACTTTTGCTAGAACAAAAATCTAATAAGATTTGAAGTTCGTAAAGAATTTTTTTGCAATCAAGTTGCACAATAATTAATTATGGGAGGTAAAAAAATGACCAATCAGCAACTAAAGATTTGATTCATCTAAGTGTTCCTCTACAGAACGGTATAGGTTAATGATGTGACTATCAGCCAAACTGTAATAGACATTTTTACCTTCTCGACGATAGTTGACCAAACGCATCGCTTTAAATAAACGTAGCTGGTGACAAACAGCTGATTCCGTCATTTTTGTTAATGCAGCTAAATCACAAACACACAACTCTTGGAAAGCCAAAGCTGAGATGAGGCGTAGGCGATTCGGATCTGATAGGATTGCAAAAATTTCTGCTATTTGCTGTGCTTTAGAAGTTGCTAAGATTTGCGTTTGAGTTGAACGCACATTATCTAAATGCACCAAATGAGTGTCACAGCTTGGCACATCAGGATTTTGTCGGTTGTCGAAGTCTTGCTTTGCCTTGCCCTTGTTCATGCTTTTGTGCGTAAGTAATGGTTATCAATTTCATAATATCTAAAATGATAACCATTGTACAGTTGAATATTTATTCAATTGTTGTAGTAAGATATTGGCAGTTAACTTTGTAGTTTTTTATGTAAAGCTGCTATGACTCAAACCCCTTCCTTCAAAACCCAGTTTTTGCAAGTTGATGGTATGGACTGCGGAAGCTGTGCTAAAACGATTGAAGCCAGCTTGCAACAGCTACCCGGTGTGATGGAAGCATCAGTGAGCTTTGCGACTGCAAAAGCCAAAGTTTTATATAACCCGGAGATCCTGAGAGAAGCTGAAATTATAAATTGTATAACCCAAGGCGGTTATACAGTTGAGCAGAGTGATGAACTAAAGTCTCATAATCACAGCAATTCTTGTGAAGGTGAACACGACCATAATCACGACCACGTTGAAGCGGACGTTAGTCAAAAGTTGCAGGCAAAAGTCGGTGGGATGGATTGTGGCAACTGTGCCAAAACTGTTGAAGTTGGCTTGCAGCAAATCGCTGGAGTTTTAGAGGCATCGGTTAGCTTTGCGACTGAAAGAATGCAGGTATCTTACGATCCGCAACAGGTTAGTGAAAAAACAATTTACGACCGAGTTAAAACTTTAGGTTATACAGTTGAACAGAGTCATGAAGTAAAGCCTCATAATCACACCTCTGACTGTAATGGCAACCATGACCACCATCACACCCATTCCCATGACAGCGACCATGAGCATTTGGAAGTAGCTTCTCCTCAAAAACTACAAGCAAAAATCGGTGGGATGGACTGTGGCAGCTGTGCCAAAACTGTTGAGGTTGGCTTGCAGCAAATTGCCGGAGTTTTAGAGGTATCGGTTAGCTTTACGACTGAAAGAATGCAGGTATCTTACGATCCGCAACAGGTAAATGAACAGACAATTTCAGATCGAGTTCGGATTCTGGGTTATACGTTTGAACAGATTGGTGAGATAAGCTCTCATCAACATACCCACAGTCGTGACCACGATAATTCAGTCTCGAAACCAACTCAAAAACGCGACCCAGCAAGCTGGAAATTCTGGATTAACAACCGCCGAGGACAGAGCGTAATTTTAGCGGGATTGGGGTTAGTCCTGGGTTTGCTGACTCAACATTTGGCATTACCGATCTGGATAGCAAGGGCTTTTTATGGAATTGGCATAGTAATTGCAGGCTATCCTATTGCACGGGCAGGTTTGTTTGAGTTGCGCTTGCGCCGTGCCGATATGAATCTGCTGATGACCATATCAGTTATTGGGGCAGTAATTTTGGGGGACTGGTTTGAGGCAACGCTAGTCCTGTTTTTGTTTTCTTTAGGTACAACACTGCAAGTTTTTACCTTTGGTCGCACGCGCAATGCTATCAGCGCTCTCATGGATTTAACTCCACCTACTGCTACTATCAAGCGAGGGAATAAAGAAGTTACAGTTCCCGTTGAAAGCATTCAAGTTGGTGAAATTTTGACGCTTCGACCCGGAGGGCGCGTGGCGTTGGATGGCATAGTTATTTCTGGCAGCAGTGCCATTGACCAATCGCCAATTACAGGAGAGTCAATTCCAGAAGATAAAGCACCAGGCGATACTGTCTTTGCTGGAACATTGAATCAATCAGGCTTTTTAGAAGTTAAAGTAACTCACACTGTTAGTGATACAACTGTTTCTAAAATTATTCATTTGGTAGAATCAGCTCAAGGAAGTCGCGCTCCTTCTCAGCAGTGGGTGGATCGGTTTGCTCTTGTCTACACACCCATTGTAATTTTGATTGCGATCGCCATTGCCCTAATTCCGCCTTTGGCTTTTGCTCAACCTTTTAACGTCTGGGTTTATCGGGCGCTAGTGATGTTAGTAATAGCTTGCCCCTGTGCTTTAGTAATTTCTACTCCTGTTTCAATTGTCAGCGCCATTGGTGCAGCAACTCGTAAGGGCGTTTTATTCAAAGGGGGTAATGCGCTGGAAACCGCCGGACGTTTGACTACTTTTGCTTTTGATAAAACTGGTACGATTACGCAAGGGCTACCCGTTGTACAAAAGGTTTATGACCTTGGCAAGGTAAGCGCAAACATGGTGTTACAGATTGCAGCTTCAGTTGAGCAACAGTCTGAGCATCCGCTCTCCAAGGCAATTGTAGCCAAGGCTCATGAGCAAGGCATGGAGTTAGAAGCACCTATTAAATTTACAGCACTACCTGGGAAAGGGATTCAGGCGAACTTGAGGGAGCAGTTGTACTTCATAGGCAATCAAAGGTTGTTTTTAGACCAAGGTATTTGCTTATCTGGTGAAGCGGAATCTTTGTTAACTGAAATTGAACAACTCGGTCAAATTCCGGTGCTGATAGGGACAAATGAAGGGTTATTGGGAGCGATCGCACTTTCTGATGGCATCCGCTTGGAAGCTACAGAAGCCCTGCGACAATTGAGGCGGGTTGGATTAAAGCGGTTGGTAATGTTGACAGGCGATCGCACTGCTGTTGCCAAGCAAATTGCCCAGCAAGTTGGAATTACAGAGTACCGAGCAGAATTACTACCCGAAGATAAACTTGCAGTTCTTGAAACATCTATAAGTTGTCTTTCTCTCAATTGCGGTCATTGCCATTAGGAGCAGACAGTTGAATCATCTCAGTAAAACGTGAATACTTAACCGCATCCGTAGGGGGATAATCTGCCGACACTGCAATTAACCCAATTTTTATATCCTCGAAATAAATCACACCCCCAATGTGCCCTTCAAGAAAGAAAGCTCCATGAAATAAATGATATGGAGCTATGTAAATCAGCAAAAAGTCACTAATCTTTATTGCCCTGTCAAACATCTGCTGACAAGTTTTTTGGAGGACGGCATCTAGATATTCATTATAGGCAGGCTCACCCAGGTCAGTGAATTCCGGTAGATCCGCAAAATGATCCATGTAAAATAGCCAAATATCGGACAAGTCTGCGTCATTCGTGAGTTTCTGCTTAAGTTCTTGCAATCGGTCGATATTCATATTGTGGATATTGAGGAGATGGGGTAAACAGACAGTACTGTTAAAAAATTATCAATTATTTTTGCATTAATGGGGGATAAAGAATTGCCACCAAAGGGTTCTACTAAATGGTGGGGGACTTAGATGACGAGACTAGTGCTAGTGTACTATAAGATTTGTAGTTTAGGATTTTTTTTGCTCGTGGCATAGTGCGTAAAAAATGAGACTGTTTGTGGTGGAGCTACCCTTGGGACAAGAATCTGTCGCTAAAACTAGGAAAATAGTTCACGTAGACATGGATGCCTTCTACGCATCGGTGGAACAGAGGGACAACCCTAGCTACCGAGGCAAACCGTTAGTCGTCGGTGGCAGTCCCAATCAGCGAGGTGTGGTTGCAGCAGCTAGCTATGAAGCTCGTAAGTTTGGGATTCACTCAGCAATGCCTTCAGTAACAGCGATCGCAAAATGCCCTGGACTGATATTTGTCAGACCAAGATTCGACGTTTACCGAGAGATTTCTGCTACAATCCACGCTATCTTCAAACGCTACAGTGATTTAGTGGAAGGGGTTGCACTAGATGAAGCATACCTGGATGTGACTGAGAATAAGCAAAGTATCCCCTACGCTTCTACTATCGCAAGACATATTAAAACTGCGATTTTCCAAGAAACCCAGTTGACGGCAACCGCAGGCGTGTCGATTAACAAGTTTCTTGCAAAAATGGCATCAGGGCAGAACAAGCCGAATGGGTTGACAGTGATTTTACCAGAGCAAGCGATCGCCTTTGTAGAACAGCTGCCGATTGAGAAGTTCCACGGCATTGGAGAGGTTACGGCAGCGAAAATGCACTCGCTCGGCATTCATACTGGCGCAGACTTAAAGGAGCGATCGCTGACTGAGTTAACACACCACTTTGGTAAAGCAAGTCATTATTACTATAAGATTGCCAGGGCAGAAGATGACCGCCCAGTTGAGGCAAATCGGGTTCGTAAGTCAGTTGGTGCAGAAAACTCGTTTGCTAGAGACTTAAGTGATCATAGTGAAATGTTGCAGGAACTCGAACAGATTGCCCAAATTGTCGAGCAACGGTTAGAGCAGCATGAAACACGAGGACGCACGTTAACCCTGAGTGCGATTCGTTCAGTCTAAACCGAGTAATCGGGGGATGACTGGCTTTGATTGAG
>NZ_JABXKN010000060.1:0-11858 GCF_017115065.1 Nostoc sp. JL23 | reverse complement strand
CTCAATCAAAGCCAGTCATCCCCCGATTACTCGGTTTAGACTGAACGAATCGCACCCAGAGTTAAAGAGTCTCCGTCGAGGCCAAGTTATTGGCGTTGTCACAATAGTTGATTGCCGATTCTCACAAGTTGCATCTGGCTCGAGAATGGCTGGGCAATACCACTGGAAGCTGGAGAATCCGCGAGAGATTACACCGATTCCTTACATTGGGC
Organism: Nostoc sp. JL23; assembly: GCF_017115065.1. Lineage (NCBI taxonomy): Bacteria > Bacillati > Cyanobacteriota > Cyanophyceae > Nostocales > Nostocaceae > Nostoc > Nostoc sp. JL23. The sequence continues at coordinate 11,646 of NZ_JABXKN010000060.1, read as the reverse complement.
GGTTGGGAATTTTTGAAATGCCAGATGAACTGGTGAGGAGTGCGATCGCAAGAGTGAAATCAGTCCTTTCTCTTTTCTCTGGTATCGGCGGACTCTGCCACCACGGAATATCAGCCGCGGGTCTATCCCACAAATTCCGAGTCCAGCAATTTGTCGAAATCTCGCCTTATTCTCAATCAAAATTGCGCCATGAACAACCAGGAATTCCAATCCACGCAGATATTACCAACTACCACTGCCACCGAGGACAATTCGACATTTTGTGCGGGGGATTCCCCTGTAGTGGCACCAGTAACGCTGGAGATAAAAAAGGACTTAACAACCAGGGATCGCCAAAATTTACATCTGTGTTTGAGGTAATTTTGTTTGCGACTATCATACGTAATTACACGAGAAATCATCTTGATGAGATATCTCAAAAAGATTGCTAGTAAATTATTTGACGATTATTTCCAAATATATCTGCAATAAATCTTTAAGACTTGGTATCAATTATGGCAGTAAATCAATTAAATGCCGAATTGAAGTATAAAATTTATCAGGCAGTTTGAGGTTTGATAAACGAATTAAAGATAGAATCAGAAAAATTATCCCAACTTTTAGCTATCCATTGACAACGGAGGTGCAACATAATTTCTGCGTTATCTTGAAGCCAAAACTTACTATTACCTTTCATCCGTAAATTAACAACTTGGCGAATTAATTAAGGCAAATTCTCTAATTTTTTGCTCACGTTCTCTGAAAACGCGTCCATCCCATTCTGAAATATTCTTTAGTTCTAAAAGTTTCGTAACTTGTTCTTGAAAGTTTTCTAATGATTTGCTTAAATCGAAAGTAGAATATATATGATTTTTCATAAGCGCGTAGGCACTCCCTGTTTTGATGTCAGATATCAAAACCTTTACTCCAAAGGGAATCCTACTTTTTTTTGCCACAAAAACGAGTCATCTTCAGACCCTACAATAGAACCGGAAATTTAAAGCAGTGTTAATACGCCTTTTAATGTATAAATATTTATATTGTACTTAAATATATTTATTAGCGATCGCTGGTTTTTGATCCGACCTCACAAAATCGCGTTGCTCCCTACACAGCAAAGATTTTGAAAGTTAAATGGCGGCTTACGACAGCCTCGCTAATTTCACCCCTACTTATTAGTCTTTGGCATTGCACTGTCAAGGGTTTTCGCCAATTCTAAGTTCCTGTTTGGAACGCTTGAGTGCTTCAAATAAAACTTGAATTTGGGTGTAAGCCTCTTTGTGGGAAATTGTACCTTGGTTGCTTAATCCATAGATGTCGCTAATCTGGTGCGTAAATTCCTGTAAATTAGCGTTAAAAAGGAGGTTCTCTAAAGTAAATTTTCCCTTGTAGCTATTCATAAGCTCCTGCTCTAAAGATAATTAAAAAAATTGATTCATTATTGCTTTCTATGCCCATTTGTGTCGAAAACTATAAGTTCAATGAGAACAGGCTTGTTACGTTGGTTGTCGTCAAAACTTATTCGACCGTAATCGCACAGATGTTATTCATAATCTTTCTGTACTGTGATTAGGATTTTCAGCACCAAATATGACTGAAAAAATCGTAGTCTTAGAGGAGGTGAGACTTGTGGGTAGGTCGAATAAAGATTAAAAGATAACCTCCTGATTAGGTCAAATAAAAAGCTCTTTTCCTGTAATATGACAGAGGGTTGTTTGGTTTGCTCATTTAGTGATTGACTACGAGATAAAACGTAAAGCTTTGAAGAACGTATAAGTTAACAGCTTTCCCCACTCTTCCCAGTCAAATATTATGTTTGAGTAAATGTTTTAGTTTATGTATAAGTTATAAAAATTTTCATAAAACGTTCAAAAGTGGTAGATAAAATTGAATTTATTTACCTAGTAAGATACAAGAAGTATTTGATGTTTTATGTTTTAGTGAAAAGTCAGGGAACTAATCAGGAATTTTGCGGAGGTCAAGAGTTAATCAACAGAAAGTAGTGTACTTTTCTGGGTTGAGCTATTGCTTATCCAAAAGTTTCGTTTAAAAACAAAGAATTTTGGGGTTGCTTTAATGCTAAGTCCTGTATTAACAGTCAGTATCTTTCAAAAACAATCCGACCCTAAAGTATTTTCAGCAGGCCAAGTGATCTTTGAAGAAGGACAGCCTGGTGATGAAATGTATGGGATTCTCGAAGGAGAGATAGATATATTAGTCAATGGCAAGATTGTAGAAACCATTGAAACGGGGGAAGTTTTCGATGTCGGGGTACTTGTAGGAGTTAAAAATAGAACTTACACAGCTGAATGGCACTAAGTTAAGCGCAAAGCCATGATATAGCTGGCTTTTGGGTGTGGGGTGTGGGGAATAAGAAGATGTTGAACTTCTTGACGCAACTAAAATTTAATTGTCTTAAAAACTACACCCTGCCCCGTCCAGGTTTCAGCTTTTCTTAGTGCCATTCCTTACACAGCTATCGCCAAGGTAGATACCAAACTGGTTTTTCTTAATGAGGAAGAGTTTCTCTTTGCCGTTCAGGAAACACCCATGTTTGCCGTAGAGGTGATCTACTGATGGCTGATGAACTGCGAAAGCAAATTGTTTATAGGAAGGATGGGGTTCCCAGCCTCTCAGCTTGTGAAGAAGCCAGTTTGGAAGTGAATCAGAATAAACTGGCTTATCTGAGTTGACGCGATCGCAGGTACTATCTAATCCGTCAAAACCTTTTCTCATAAACATTTATGATTCGCGGAAAAGTCTATTTAAAATTCGTTCTAATTGCAGTTTAGGATTGCGATATAATTGCCTAAATTTAGCGTTTAAAGTCTTAATAAGAGCAATAGAGGGAAATTGTTTGTAAGAGCAATTATGTTTTGAAAAGGGGTTAAATAGCGTGTTAATTGTATAACTTCTACTAAAACGTTCAAAAGGTAGAGGTTATATTGGGCAAAATTTGTAACTATTAAATGTGCGGCAAAAAAACTCAAGATGAGATTCAATTTTAACTTGACAATAATCTAGCCAAATTTCAGAAAGCTACTGCAACCTTCCTACCGATCGCAACCATTGAAGAGGCTGAAAAAGCAACCTTAGAAGCGATCGCCGCTAGACTAGATGCCGAAGCCGCTGCGGTAACTACAAAGAAGTAAGACACGATTAAAATAAATTGTCCGGATTAGGAATCACGCGTAGGTTTTGCCTAAAAAATAAAAATGTGTAGGTTGTGATAAGACTAATTATTAAAAAAAGCATATATATATGAATAGATTATCTCCCACTGATATCACAGTACACTCCCAATTTCTAGCTTCAGTGACTGAACAACTAAATCAAATTGACCTCACCCAACAAACAAACCAATTTGATAGTTTGTTTGTTGCCTGTATTTGTGTCGCAGCAGTCTTCTTCTATATCGGAGTTCGGGTTAGAAGGCGGCACAAAATACGCGATGAACTAATAGCAATCCGGCTACGGCAAATTCAAACCCTAGAAAGAATTTGGCAAATGGCGGCTGAACGCAGAGATTAAGCTGCCAATATTTTTTGCCTTAGCGCTGCCAAAAATAATCCTAAAGATCACTGCTTTAGGTGCAGAGTTTCTGCTGTAGTTTATACCAATTTAAAAAATATTTACGGTAGATCCAAACTTGGAAACCCAGATTTAATCTGAATTACGAATCTTAACGGAGTTGAATATCTTATGTCACTCAATCGCCCATTTGAATCTGTATCTTCCGAGCCAACTGCCGATCTGAAAAACAGTGCTGCAAACAGCTCAGGTTCAGTCTTAGCGCCAGTATCTACAGATCGGATTAGTACTGACGAAACCGCTTCTAAACCGCCTCCACAGCGCAAGAGATGGCTTTGGGTTATACTGGCGGTTCTGCTGATTGGCGGCGGGGGCTTTGTAGCTTGGCGACTGTTAGGCAACCGAGAAGCTCCGCCGCCACAGGCACCGCCTCTTCCAGTTAAGGTGCAAACTCTTGAATCGAGTCAAGTTCAATCTACTTCTGAGTTTGTCGGCACATTAGAAGCCCAGGAGCGCGTTTCGCTTCAGCCCCAAACTCAGGGGCGAATCGATCGCATATTTGTAGCCAGTGGCGATCGCGTCAGCAAGGGAACGCCGATTTTGTCTCTAAGTTTGGATCAGACTACAGCCAATATTTCCAGCGCTATTGCTGTGGTTAACTCTAATCGGGCAGCTGTCACAACTGCCCAGGCACAGCTAGAAGCCAAAAGTGCCGATCGAGTAAAAGCAGCAGCAGATGTGAAATTACAGCAAGTGCAGTTCCAGCGAACTAAGGTGCTTGTAACTGAAGGCGCACAGGCAAGGCAACAACTCGATATTGCGAAAAACAACCTAGATGCAGCGATCGCCACCCTAAATGCTGCCCAAAAGCAGGTAAATGCAGGCCAAGCAAGTGTCAATCAGGCACTATCAAACGTCCAGCAAGCCCAGGCTGAAGTGGCCTCAAATCAAGTGAATCTGAGCCAGAAGCAGATAGTTGCACCGCTTGATGGTATAGTTGGCGATTTCTCCGTCAAAGTAGGCGATTATGTGAATACTGGCGGTAACTTAACCACAATTACCAAAAACGATCTCCTGGATATGCGAATTTTGGTGCCATCCAACAATGCTGCCCAATTGCTTCGAGGATTACCTGTAGAGCTACTAGATGCCAACACAGGTAAGCGTTTAACCACCGGCAATATTAACTTTATCTCGCCACAAGTGAATACATCTGCCCAATCTATATTAGTGAAAGCTCGATTTGGTAATTCAAATGGCAAATTGCGGGATGGGGAATATGTTCGCGCCCGGATTGTCTGGAGCCAGCAGACGGGAATTTTGATTCCGACTCAAGTGGTGAATCGCATTGGTGGACAGAGTTTTGTTTATGTGGTGGAAGAAAACAAATCTCAGGAAAAGGTGGTAGAAGAAGACAAGTCAAAACAAAAGCCGCAATTCGTTGTGCATCAAAAACCTGTGAAGTTGGGTGAGGTGCAAAGCGAACGCTATCCTGTTTTAGAAGGAATTAAACCAGGCGATCGCATAGCGGTGTCCAATATCCTCAAACTACGCGATGGCATACCCGTTCAACCACAACCTTAGTTTAAACGCATAGGCGTTTCCCTTTCCCGCAGGGGTAGGGGGCAGAGGTAAACGCAGAGGGACGCAAAGAATTAAGAAATCTTTATACCAATTCTCTATGAAGATGCGCCTAATTATTTTGGGACATAGCAAATTATCTTTAAAAAACCTCTGCGTATCTTTGCGCTAACCTTTGCGTCGGCAGTCACTCATGGGGAGCCAGTGTGTTGGGCGGCTCTGCCGACTTAAAGCAACTGGCGTGGAAACCCACTTGGCGTTAGCCTCTCCCTTTGGGAGAAGACCGCACTGCCTCACCTTTGCGTTGAAAAAAAATCGGTCTTAGGAGTTAATCATCATGTCGATCGCAGACACCTTTATCAAGCGACCTGTCTTATCAACAGTTTGCACCATCTTAATCTTGCTGATTGGTGGTATCTGTATTCCCTTACTGCCGATTAACAACTTACCGGAAATTGCACCGATTCAGGTACAAACCTCCAGCACCTATATTGGCGCAGATGCCCAAACTGTTGAAAATACTGTATCAACCTTGGTTGAGCGGCAAATAAACGGGGTTGAGGGGATGCAATACATGACTTCAACCAGTGGTAACAATGGTACCAGCACCATTTCAACTCAGTTTGACCCAACGAGTAACCGTAACATTAACCAAGTCAACGTCCAGAATCGAGCCGCGATCGCCGAACCGACGTTACCTGAGTCTGTGCGGCAAACTGGACTGACCACCCTAGCACGTTCTAGCAGTATTCTCCTAGTTTATGGCTTCTATGCCGAAAATAGCGAGTACGACAACATCTTTTTGAGTAACTATGTTGACCTGTACATCACCGATGCCATCAAGCGCGTCCCTGGTGTGGGAGATGCAACTCTGGTTGGGGAACGCCAATATGCGATGCGGCTATGGCTTGACCCAAACGCTTTAGCCAGTCGGGGTTTGACGGCAACGGATGTTAGTAGTGCCTTAACTTCTCAGAATGTTCAGGTGGGGGCAGGGTCGATTGGTCAAGCGCCCACGAAGGCAAATCAGAACTCGAATTTCCCCCTACGTATCAATAGTAGATTAAAAGATGTTGGCGAATTCGAGAACCTAGTAATTAAGACCCAAACCGATGGGACACTGGTTAAACTCAAGGATGTGGGACGAGCCGAGTTAGGTGCACAGGACTATACAACATCGGCATTGGTACAGGGCAAACCCGGCGCTGCCATGTTGATCTATCAACTTCCGGGCAGTAATGCACTGAATACTGCCAAAGCCGTGGAAGCCCAAATTGCAGAGCTAGAGAAAAACTTTCCCCCCGGTTTGAAAGCGGTTATATGCTACGACACTACCAAGTTTGTAGAAGTCTCAATTGAAGAAGTGGTCAAGACGCTGATGGAAGCGATCGCCCTAGTGGTGCTAGTGATTTTCATCTTTTTGCAAGATTGGCGTGCTACCATCATTCCGGCGATCGCTGTTCCTGTATCCCTGGTTGGTGCATTGGCCTTTGCATATCTCCTGGGCTTTTCGCTCAACACGTTGACCATGTTCGGATTAGTACTGGCAACAGGTCTGGTTGTAGACGATGCCATCATCGTGGTAGAGGGGATTGCCGCTAAGATGGAACAAGGCTTAGACCGACGGCAAGCGGCTTTTGAGACGATGGGAGAGCTTTCAGGGGCGGTGATTGCCACCTCTTTGGTGTTGATGGCGGTATTTATCCCGGTGTCCTTTTTTCCGGGTGCGACTGGCATCATGTATCGGCAATTTGCACTGATTATTATCTTCTCCATTGGTATTTCTTTATTCAATGCCCTGAGTTTCACCCCCAGTATGTCGGCACTTTTCCTGCATCATACCGAGGGGGAAGGGCGAGGGCCACTGGGCTGGTTCTTTCGGCAGTTTAACCGGGGCTTTAGCTGGGTGCTAAAGCAATACGAGGGTCTAACCAAGTTCCTGATCCGCATCCGCATGTTTGTAGTGGGGGTATTTATCCTCGGACTGGCAGCTACGGTGTTTATCTATCTTTCCGTCCCCAGTGGATTTGTGCCAGATGAGGATCAAGGTATTATCGTCGGTCTGATTCAGGCTCCCGATGGTGTCTCCCTCGCCTCCACCGAAAAAGTGACGCAGACTGTGTATCAAACCCTGAAAAAAGAAGTGCCTGAACTGTCAGCGTCTCTCGTCATTGGCGGCTTTGGTTTAAACGGCAATGGACCCAATCAGGGGACGTTTTTCTTTAACCTGAAAGAGTGGAAAGAGCGCGAGGGTGAAGAACATTCGGTGAAGGCCATCGTGCAACGGCTAAATAACATCTTCGGCCAAAATCAGGATGCCTTGATCTTCACCTCCAACCTACCCGCCGTCTCTGGTTATGGCGTCACAGGCGGCTTTGAATTTCAACTTCAAGACCGCAGCAACGGACAACTGAGTATCGATCAATTTTTGGCGATCGCGCAACAGTTGATTGCCAAAGCCAATCAGAATCCCGCCTTGCGCCAAGTGTTCACTCAATTTACCGCCAGCACTCCCCAGTACGAGATTGACATTAACCGCGATCGCTTAGAAGCCCTCGATATCGATTTTAGTGAGGCAATGAGTACCCTGGGCGCTTACATGGGCGGACAGTATGTCAATGATTTTACCTTCTCCCAGCGCAGCTACCGAGTATACATCCAAGCAGATGAACAGTTTCGCAACTCTCCCGACAATATTGGTCAAATTAATGTCCGTTCCAGAGGTGGTAACATGGTGCTACTGAATGAAGTGGCCAAAGTGACTCCGATTACAGGGCCGCAAACCATCAGCCACTTCAACTTATTCCGCTCCATCAAGATTCAAGGTAGTGCTGCCCCTGGTTACAGTTCTGGGCAAGCAATTGAGGCGATGCAGCAGACTTTTAAGGAGATTGACCAGCCCGGTTTGGGTTATGACTGGACAGGGATTTCCAGAGAAGAAGCCAAGTCTGGCGGACAAACGATTCTGATCTTTGGTCTTGGGATCGTGGCTGTGTTTCTCATCTTGGCAGCGCAGTACGAAAATTATATCGACCCAATCATCATCCTACTGACAGTACCCTTTGCGATTTTAGGCGCTCTGTTATTCGTCTCAGTGCGCGGGTTGGTCAACGATTTATACTGTCAGGTGGCACTGGTGATGTTGATTGGTTTGGCGAGTAAGAACGCGATTTTGATTGTAGAATTTGCCAACCAATCGCGGGAGAAAGGAATGACCATCGCCCAAGCCGTAATCCATGCAGTTGAACAGCGACTCCGCCCGATTCTCATGACCACGATCGCCTCCCTATGTGGATTCCTTCCCCTAGTACTGTCATCCGGGGCTGGTGCAGCCAGCCGGACATCCCTTGGTACGGCGGTGTTTGGCGGGTTATTTATCTCCGTCATCATGAGTCTGCTGCTGGTGCCTGTCCTTTATGTGGTGGTGAAAAACCTCACAGACTTTACCTCTAAAGGTAAGCCACCCCAATCGCCTGAACCTACTGCATCTGGGGATTTAGCCTCTTTGAATGGAAAGAGTCAAGTAATAGTCGTCAAGTCTCAGGGAGATGCCCCTGCTTAACTGCTTGAGAGCGATCGTATCCCCATCGCTCTCAAGCTTGACTTCCAATTCCCACTTAATCTAAAAGACGCTCTCTACGAACGCGAACAGCGTGTCGCAGACAGACGCTCTTGCTAGCTTGATTCTCCGCAGGAGTACGCGGACTCGTTGGCGGCAGCCTAAGAAGAGAAGACGCAGCGCTATCGTCTAATCCAAAATCTAAAATTGAAGCGGGGCATGTATCAAAAAACTTTTTTAATCCAAAATCCAAAATTGGCACGGTCAAATTAATCATTCACACGATGCTATGAAACTTAAAATTCCTTCTTGGATCGGTACCACTATCGGGCTGTTGAGTATGGGAATGATGCCAGCTCTCGGTGCTGAACAAATAAAATTTTCTTACAGTCTTTTAGAATTTTCTCTTCCTGTTACTGATTTAAAAACTTATGCTCAAGAAGGTAAAATTAGCAGTCAACTAGTATCATATAAAAAGCACCTCAAACCAGAGGATATTGCTCAATTGCGTCAGGTTTTGACTGAAAAACACAAATTAAGTCCCGTAGCAGTCTCTCAATTTCTCTATTCAGAAATTGGAGAATCGATGTTAAAATCTGCGGGTGAATTGATTCAAACAGATTCAAGACAAAACGGTTTTTATGCAATTCGTGCGGCGTTGATTCTAGCGGCGGCTGATCCAGAGGGATTAACACTCCTGAATACGATGCGCTACTTCCCTTCACAGAGTATTCGGATTAACACTGAAGAGCTTTTCGCACTGATGAATAAACTTTCAACTCTGAACAAGGAGACAAATCAAGCTCTCTCTGTAATTGATCGACAGTCTACTACAGAAGCATCGACTGAACCACCTGTAGATATCTCAAAATTACCAGAGTTATACAACAAGTCAGGGCCGTTTTCTTGGCAGAAAAAAGCGATCGCGTTTGTGGATACTAATCGTAAATCCCTGACTGGAAGTATTAAAACTAGAGTCATTCAGACAGATATTTATTTACCTAAAAGTCAATCATCCGCACCAGTTGTAGTCATTTCTCATGGACTAGGTTCCGATCGTGAGAGCTTTGCTTACTTGGCAGAAAATTTAGCATCCTATGGATTTGCTGTTGTTGTTCCTCAGCATCCTGGTAGTGATTCTCTCCAAATGGAAGCACTACTCACAGGGAAAAGCCAACAAGTATTTGCAGACACAGAATTAATTGACCGACCTTTAGACGTAACTTTTATACTCGATCAATTAGAACAGCGTTCAACATCTGATCCCTGGCTACAAGGAAAAATCAATGTTCAACAAGTCGGTGTGATTGGACAATCTTTTGGAGGTTACACAGCCTTAGTCTTAGCTGGCGCACGCATCAATATTAATCAATTGCAGAAAGATTGTAAATCTGAACCCGATCCGGTCAATGTTTCGTTGTTGTTGCAGTGTCGTGCTTTAGCACTGGGAAAAAATTCTCCTGATTATGAACAGATACAACAAAACTTAAGCAACCTAGATTTACGCGATCGCCGAGTTCAAGCTGTGATTGCTCTGAATCCAATTACTAGTAGTATTCTTGGGCAAGCAGGTCTGAGCCGAATCGAAATTCCTGTAGTCATTGCTGGTGGAGCCTCAGACACGCTTACTCCCGTCTTGTTGGAACAAGTACAAGCATTTTCTTGGTTGACTACCAAAGACAAGTATTTGGGTGTTGGTGACAAAGGGACTCATACTGATTTGATTGGTGGTGTGAGTAGCGTAATTTTATCATCTTCTAACCGTTTCTCTGGACGCGATCCAGAATTGGGACGCACTCATCTTCAGGCTTTTAGTACAGCTTTCATGAAAGTATATCTTGCTCACCAGACTGAATATCGTCCTTTTCTAAGTACATCTTATGTGAAGAACTCAAATCGCGATGAACCGATCAAGGTCTATTTCGTCAGATCGCTACCACCAGGATTTCCCCAGGGATTAGTTCGTAAGAAATGAGATTAAATAATTAAGTATTCTTTCTTTTTACTTTTTACCAAATTCGGTAGGTTTAAGTCCCCCGGTTCAAAAAATAAGCAAGTATGTAAGAGGATGTTTGAAAAGTAGTTAGCTGTGATTTTAGGCACTTGTTGGTCCCCCCTAACCCCCCTTAAAAAGGGGGAAAACGGAGTTAAAGTCCTCCAATTTATCGGGCGATTTAGGGGGATCTAAAACGTTTTGCTACCAACAACAGGACTTTTCAAACATCCTCTAAGTCTTGTTCTAAATCCCTGTTACAAAACTGTACTTCCGACTTATTTAATTTTTAATTTTGCCAAGTTGTACTAGATAGAATTTCAACCTAAACAGATGAATTTCAAGGCTAACGGCTGGCAAGATCCGGATTATGTGCTTGTGTTAATGCACTAAGATTCACAGAATTCGCACTGTTTCTAGTGGCAGGTAACTGTCCTAAATCGGGTAAATTTGCTACCAAAATCTTTTTAGCACCCACATCAGTTAGAGAATTGATTGCCGTTGTCACATTTTTAACAGGAATAGTTGCACTGCTTATCCCTTGCAAATAATCATTTGCTCCTGCCCACAGCACATACAAAGCATCTGAATTCGTCTTTTGATGTGTCTGCGTAAACGACTGCACTTGATTTAGCAAGCAAGGTACATAGCTGTTGCCAATACTGCCAGTAGTAGATCCTCCATAAGCAAAGTTATTAGTTTGTTTAGAGGATAGATGCAGGGATTCGGCAAGATACTCAATCCAAACCCGACCATTCGAGTAACGCCCTTGAAAGTAAGCTGGGTTAGGCGGGTACATTCCTCCTGTCGCCCGGAATACCATCCCTGTATCCGAAAGACTATCCCCAAATACATACAGTTCTGTAATAGACTCATCCACAAATGGCAAATGCTCACGGGGACTGGGTTTGAGAAACTTGGGTACAATAGGCGATCACTAAAAGGAGCTACGAAAAAATAAGTATTTGAGAGCATTCAGAGGCAAAAAATTAAAATTAGGGTG
>NZ_JABXKN010000056.1:0-11883 GCF_017115065.1 Nostoc sp. JL23 | reverse complement strand
ACCATATTTTGGGTTATTTTTATCGGATTTTTCTTAACATTCAACACTTTTGCCATCTTGCGATTAATTAGCCACATCACTAGAGAATCTACAAGTGGGGCGCGAAACTCTTCAATCAAATCAGAAGCTAATGCTGCATGACCATCATGTGCTTGGTGCAAACAAGCACAATAAGGGTCAAGTCCCTGAAGTTCAATCAATGCCAAAAGATGATTCCAAAGAACTTGATAACCAAAACTCAACATTGCATTTACAGGATTTCCTGGAGGACGACGACTCCGACCAGAAAACACAAAATCGGCATTAGTCAAACACTCACTAAAAGCATTAAAATACTGGGCTGCCCCTGCACCCTCAAACCCCATCAGCCTTTCGCAAGTCTCAGCTTGTGCCGCTTGTTCAGCCAAATAATCTAAACTTAGCAGCACCTTTTCTAACACCTCCGACTCCCGCTTTTGTCTCTGTCGCCGCAACAACACTCGACTATTTTTCAACTTTCCCCGCACAATAGCCCGTGCAGTAATTAGCTTTTCAATAGGTGATAATTGCTGTTGGTAGCGCGACAATTGCCGATATCCCCTAGAAATAGGTAAAATCCGACCATAACAATATCCCATCCGTGATAAATAACCAATAGGAATATCTCGTAACAAACAAGCACGAATTACTTGAGTAGTAACTTGCGAGCTACCAAAAATTAGAATTTGTTCTAACAGAGGTAACTGCACTTCACCATAAATATTTTCTCCCTGCTTTATGATTAAAGTTTCTTTTTGCAAACACACATAGCAATTTTGTTGAGAAACATAAAGAGTCTGCATAGAATTATGAACTATCAAAAACTTCTAATACTGATTACCTAAGAGTGAGATTGTTTCGGGACTGGGGGGGTAAAATCCCAAGTCTCAACAAACTCAAGCTTGATGTTGTGTAGTTTGACAAAGAATTAGTACAAGTAACTATTGCCACCAACGTTGTAATTTTGACTTTCGTGAAGAACTATTTCCAGGCACAGGAGAAATTAATTCCGCCTTTCCTCCTGGTTCCAACCACTTAACTACCCGATCAGCCACGCTAGAAACAATATAAGTAGCAAATGTCACTAATAAAGTATTAATTATTACTGCCGCTAAACCCATAGGTGCAATTAATAAAATCACTAAAGTTAAACCACCATTAACAAAAGAGACTAAAGCATTACGTACAGTAGCAGATCGACGTGAAATATACATAGTGATAAATTTAACCCTATTTCCGATGTTTGTACTGGCTACTATAGCTTGAAAATCATAAAAAAGCTTGAAAATGCCTATAAAGTAAAATTTGATTGATGTTCACAAAAAAGGCTGTTATAAAAGCTTTACAGGTATTCTCTTGGCATCACTGTAATATTTTCTTTTTGGGAATGCTCGAACCTCAATCATCCACTTCCCTCTAACTATGCCCAAAAAACTTGCATCCCAACCTTACAAAGAACACTTAGCTTTTGAACGCCTGATGCTGTTAATTGCAACTCTGCTGAAACATCCAGGTATCGGTAGTCCTGATTTGATGGACTCTAGGAATGATTTACACCATGATGCTCTGGCAACAGTGCAAAAAACCCTACAGGAATTAGCGACTGAATTAAAGATAGAATTACCAGCAGGTTATCCTGCTGTTTCTACCCTCCGCAAAGATTTAGAAACTCTTCGACACTACACTATTCTTGATCAGCGAATGTATCGTTGGGGCTATTATCTTGGTACTGCCGCTTTATCCTCAGCCGAGTTAAAAGTAGCATTTAATGCTTTGGCTTCCCTTGCTCAGTACCAAGGAGATGCCCAAGTCAGACGAATTTATGAGACTCTCAGCAAAAGATTGCGGGGATTAGATATGGAACTCAAGGGTGATTTTTTTTACCCAACCAGACAATATCTTAACCGCACAATTGTATATTCTGACCCTGAAGAAATGGCTGAAAAGGGTAAACATCAGGATACATTATTTCACCAATTGCCGTTAGTAGAAAAAGCCATTAGTCAGGGACAAGCAATAGAAATTTCTCGTGGTAGTGACCTTTATGGCAACAATCGTATTGGACCTCTACGCATCTTCCCCTTACAGTTAATTTACCAAGATATTGCTTGGTATCTCTTGTATGAATACTGTGAAACTGGACATTTAGCAATCGGACGTTTAAACCGTTTCAGAAATTATTGTGTGCCTCTGGGCATCCCAACACGTGGTTTAGAATTACAGAGAGTAAGTCTTACTAAGGCTTACCGACTAATAGAAAACGGTTGGGGTTTGAATTTAGGTGATATCGAATCTCAAAAATTAGAATTAGAAGGGAATTTAGACTTAATCAAAGTTGAAGTTCATTTTTTCCCTCCAATGACAGGATTTATTTTGGAAGGAGAACGCCGCCATCCAAAACAAAAAATTATCCCTGGAATTATTGACAAAACTACTGGGAAACCTAGCTATGTCATTTATACAATTGATTTGCCAAAGCGTTCAATAGACGAATTTAGTTTATGGGTTTATCGTCACATGGATAAAGCTCAAATGATTTCACCTTCTGCATTAGCAGATAAGCACCATCAAGCAGCAATCGCTTTAGCTGCACGCTATTCTGAGACAGTATGAATTTTACCCCTCCCAATCAACTAACACCCCATCCACAATCGCAATCCCCCACTGCGGAAACTTCGCCAGCAACTTCTTGATCACAATCTGCAAAGCCGGATCGTCATGACAGCATTGTTGGAGGAAGTCAAGCAATTGAAGATTGCCGATTGGAGATTGGAGATTGACTGCACCCACCAGGGATGCAGCTTCTCTGATAGGAGATTGTAGATTTCAGATTTATTCCGCCCACCAGGGGCGGGGCTTGTACCGAATTCAATCTGCAATCTGCCCTCTACAATCTGCAATCTTCCGGGTCAAAACCAGGATTTTCCCCAACCAGAGAAGCCATCTTCAGTTTCTCCATTCGCAATAGTCTAGCCTTGGATCTAATGGTGATACCTTCTCTACGAGACGCTCCGCGAACGGCAGTAAACAACGCCTCACTAGATTCTTGCACCTGATAATTGACTACGGATAGATTCCACTGCTTTTCAAACTTGCTGATGGTTGCCCTCATGCTGGCGTAATACTTGCTGTCTAGCAAATATTGAATTACCCACAATGGGGGGCATTCTCCAACGTTTGCTCTATCCAACCATTCAAATATCTCACTTTGATTTAATGACATGGGCGCGGCGGAACAAGTGCCTTCATGATCTACTTTATCCTCATCACCAGAAACCAAGTTTTCAGCCAAAAAAGAAGCAGAGGGACGACTCGGTTCTATTTTTTGATGTGCGATCGCTAAACTTGAAGAAAATTTATTTTCGGCAACGGGCGCGGCGGAACCCGGATTTCTCACAAACAATAAAAAATCAATTCACAGCACTCGAACTAAGACATTTTTTTGATACATCATCAATTGAAAATTAAGTGAGTAAATAAAGTAAGTACAAATTAGTAGTCATCAGGATAAAAAAACTACTATATTTTTCTTGGCACTGGAATCAAAACACTCTATTCATAAAATTAAGCATCCAAAACAAGGCTTGAATTAAACCAAGCCCAAAGTATTATTAATTAGGATAAAATGCAATTCGATTTTAGATTAAGCAGTATTAGACAGTATTTTTAAGTATCTGTAAGCAGTAGAAAAAATATGCTTGGAAGGACTTGAGCTAGTAATTGCAATTAAAATTCGCCGTGCGCTTACAGTAATGAGTGCGCCTAATTTCAGTAATTTAGTCCGAATAGTTCCGACTTGGGCATTTTGTAGTTCTGTCTTCGCCAAACATTTTGACCGCAAGGCATTCATCAAAGCGTAAGCTATAGAAGAAAACCACAATCGTAACTGATTTCCTGCAAATGTGTGTGTACTGGTTCTATCGCTAAAAAGTTCCAGTTGTTGTTCCTTAAAGCGATTTTCCATCTCACCTCTAGGACAATACTTCTGGGTATAAAGTTCACCTGGAGCCATCTTATTTGTAGTAATTGATGTGACAACAAAACGAATATTGGTTCCCTTGACTCCATACTCAACTTTACAGACAACACGGCGACTACGACTCCAAGATTCACGAGTCTGGTAGTCTAAAGATTTATACCAAATTGAGTTATTAATCAAGTCAGAAGCAACTTCAGGAAGTTGTTCTTCGGGGTTAAATACAGTTTCTAAAAATGAAACTACTGTTGATAGTTTCTGCTCATACTCAAGCGAGGCTCTATTTTTAGTCGTGGTAGTCATCTGAATTAAACGACTATTTTGCGCCAATCCAAAAACGTAGTTAACCCCAGTCTGTGACTCACACCATGTCATGATATCGTCTCTGGAATAGGCACTATCTCCTCGTACTAAAATCTCGGCATTCTGCCATTGTTGACGTATTTGTTTAACGACTCTCTGCAATTCTTCTAACGCCCCAAATGCTGGGTCTACATTAGAAGGGCGAAGTTTGGCTGCTAATAAATATTTTCCACAAAATATATAAAGTGGAGCATAACAGTATCCCGCATAATAAGTATTGAAGAAAACTTGCTCTTGATTGCCATGTACTAAGTCATCAGTTACATCTAAATCTAAAATAATTTGTCTTGGCTCTTTGGCGTAAGATTCGAGAAATATTTTGACAAATAGACTTTCAATTTCTGATGAAGAGTGCCCAATTTTATGGTAACGATTGTCTGCTCCTTGTTCTACATCTTCAGGGCAATGTTCCAGTCGATTTAATGTACTCTTTCCTGCCAACTTTGCCTGCTCATCCTCCATTCCAATTGTTCTTAAAACTGCTAGAGCAAACATTGGATTATGGCGTAATTCTTCGTGGTCATTCAAGTCTTCATAACCCATGACCAGCCCGTATGTCCGTTGCTTAATTAAGCTTTCTATCGAATGGTCAACTCGATTTGGCTTTCGGTAATCTTGGAAACACTGTGCAAACTGTGATGTGATTTGCAGTTTTCTATCTATTTCAGCAATTAAGCTTAATCCGGCATCATATGTTACCAGTCCCCCACTGAAGTTAACTACGACAGGAGGTGATTTTGGCTGTTCAAATCTGAACTGTTTTGGGAGCGATCGCGTTGCGGCTCGATTCATCGGTTAAAACTGGTCAAATGCTTACTATGTATACATTCTATCAGTTTTAATCTCCGGTTTTTTCTGAGTTTGTGAGAAATCCGGGTTGATATCCTCTATCGATACTTTGCAATGTGGTCTAATTGATTTGTCTTCTGAAGCTTGTTTGCGTAGACGCGAAGCGGCTTGTCCTTGGACATCGCTTCGCTGTTTGCTGCCACCATTGATTGCTTTTAACGCTGTAGTCATATTTATCTCCTAAATTTTTCCATGACAATCTGGGCGACATTGCACCAATGCCACGTTTAAGTTTTTTGGCTATTCTCTTAGCGAGTCTTTATTTACTGGTTTTCGCCCTGCCAGAATCGCAACTCTTCCCTGGAATAGGTTTGAGTCTTTTTCAACTCATTGCGCCAGTGATCCCAAGCTACTAACACTTTGCCCCCTACCTCGTCTACAACTTCGCCCCTCTCCAAATACAGAGTCCGGTACGGGTCAGCATGGGCAACAATAGAACCGATGCCAATTGTCCGAGGTTCAGTGGATGAGTTTTTGAGAGTTTTAATTAACTCTGTTTCTTGTTTAGTTAATTCCGCCCAATAGTCTGATTTAATCACCTCATACTCTTGCGCCACTGCCCAATAGTCCTGCCACGTACACCCAGGTTTAGCTAGCGCTGCTCGAACATCACTAACCGCTTGGGGTAGCATTTCCAATTGCTCGGCTCGATAAGCGATCGCAGTTGGTGTCGGTTCACTCCCTAGAATTATGGCCGCAGCTTCAAGCGCTTGGGTATTGTTCATAGCACTGGCTAAGTTTTTCAAAGCCATGCCCATTAAACGTAAGCATTCCTGGGCGTTCTCTTTGGGCGGTTCTTGGGCCAGCGATCGCAGATCAATCGTTTTCTCCAGAGCTTGTTTAACTTGCTTGGTCAACGCTTTAGTCGCTTGCTGGCTCATAGTATTTCCCCATTCTTGAGAAGGGCGCTGTTGAACGGCGTTTTCTAATTCCTGAATGCGAGAAAGGAGTTGTTGGTTCTCAGCCTTTAACTGCCGTAGCGATTCCATTTCGTTTAGCCGTTGCAGCAACTGAACGTTTTGCTCCCTTTGTTGCTTGTAAAGGTTTTGCAATGATGAGATTTGCTCTTGTACTTGTTCTTTTGCTCTGGCCGATACTTCTGCTTGCAAACCAATCCTCAATTCTTGGGAAAGTCGCTCTAGTTCCTGTTTATGCTGTTCTTCGAGCGCTGCGATCGCTTCAGAATATTCTTTAGGGTAAGTCCGCCCACTCGATTCGGACACAATTGCATCATTTGAATCAGCCAAATCACTATTGTTTACCAGCAGCCTCTCACCATCGCTGAAGGTGACAATCTGCTGATAGTTATTCGGTGCGTCTGCCTCAATCACTCCCGATTCACCATATTTAGGATGTGAAAGGGAAGAAACAGTGACAGAATTACAGAATTGCGTTTTGACTTTTTCTTGTTTTGTGCTACTGGTTCTAGTGGGCGACGTATTTTTTGGAACAACCTTCTGAACTGCTTTAGCAAAATCGGCGGCAGTGGGGAAGGATTTTTCTTGGGATGCAATCGCTACGGCTTGCTCTAACTTGTCGGGAGTCTTAACCAGTTTCAGCAAGGGGCGAGTCTGGGAAGGTTTGGTAATCTTGTCTTTGAGTGACTCTGGTAGAGTATCTCTTACCTTTGAGGCAGACAGCAAATCTCTCACCCGACGATAGCCACCGTATTTGATTAGCTCCTTTTCACAATAATCTTCAAAGCTTTTGTAGCCAGCATCGAGGTAATAGCAGTTTTCCCGCATCACTCGCAACTCTTCTATTGCTTGCCATTCAAAACGGTTAATGGCGGTGAAAGTGTCTTGAATGCTGGTGTTGAGAACACTGTAATCGAGTGCTGATGTGGTTTCGGGTTCTAGTGTCAGCATGATTGTTACCCACGTTTGGTAAATGCTTGTCCTGTATCAACCAGGGAGTGCAATTAGCAGCAAAGTGAGCAGTTGGCTGATTTTGGATCAGACCAAAAATATGTCAACATCGTAATTAGCTCACTTTGTAGTTCACGACTTGAGCAAGCGATCGCAGTGCTTTGCCGGCGGCGATCGCTTTTAGTATGCGGCAGTGTAATAGTTAATCAGACTGCTCCATTGCCGAATTGCCTGACAAGGTAATCTAATACTGCTCGGTCTAATGTCACTTCTATTCGCTGTAGCCGTCTATCTTGATCCATTATCTTTCTCCATACTAGGGGAATGGCCTCTCTCTCGTATCGATTTTACAATACAAGTATTGTAAAAGCTATATATCCCCTAAAAAAGACTTAACCCGCCTGATCATTGGCGGGTTTGTCTTTGTTGAGTAGTTCTAATAGTTGAGCGTGAGTTTGCCTAAGAGATTCGTTCTCCTCTCTCAGGCGGCTGATTCCCCCACTAGTCGATTGTTCTCAATACCAACTTTTCTCTCAACTTCTTCCAATCGCTTGATTACCTCTGTTAGGTCTTGCGGTTTTTCAGTGGACTTCAAGTAATCCTCAATAAACTGTTTAAGAACAGCTGACACCGTTCTACCTTCAGATTTCAGTTGTTGACTGAACGCTTCCCTAATCTCAGGGTCTATTTCAAACGAGATAAAAGTCCTTTGTTTTTTTAAATTAGCCATACACTTCTTCAGTCCTTACACCCTAAATTTACTCTTGCTCAAACTTGTATTGCAAGGTATTGAATAATATGTATCGTAATGTATTGACAAGTATTGCTTTAAAGGTTAAAGTAAATACAGAATAACAAAAAGCGATCGCCCCAAGCCTGGTAAGCAGTGCGATCGCCTTTGTTCCTAAAAAGGAGACTATTATTATGAACTACTTTGCTTATTCACAGCAAGCACCAAGAAGCTTCCACTGCAACACAATAGATGAGCAAGCCCAAGCCCAAGTAGAACTATACAGCCACCTCGAAACCCAAGCCGAAGCTGTAGCCCCAACCCAAGATCCTCTCACCAGCAGAGATCGCCGCATCATTGGCGAGATTATCGAAGTGGAATCCGAATCAGTTCACACGATCTGGATCGAAGGCGGAATCACAGTATGGGTGCAGTTAGTCGGTAGCGGACGACTACCCTTTGATAGGGACTGGTTCGCAAAAAGAGTTGCAGAGGTTAAAGCGACACTTCCAGAAACTCCATTGGAGCGCAATGAACGCCTGAGCGATGAACTGGAAGAAGCCTGCACTGCTTTTGGTCTGTACCACGGTCAGATTGACTGGCTTTCGTTCAGCACCAAACTCTACCGAGACGGGCACTTTGTCGGCTTCGTCGGGTGCAATCAACAAGGGTGGTACGCAAGACCAAGACAGTACGGAGTCAATCGCGTGGCTCCGAGTGCCGAACAAGTGATTGCGTCGTTGGGAGTCCGAGCGGCAGTAGCAGCGTAAGTTGCTTGCTGAAGGCAGAAAAGGCGATTGCTGCCCCAAGACAAGAGCAATCGCCTCCAAAGCTCAATCGCTGCTTTAGAAATAACAATCATTACACAAAGTGCAGCAAGTAACATCTCACTTCAAGTAGGTGAGTGTCAAGAAAATATTCTCCTACCTGCTACAGATGCGAATGCAGAGGTGTAAAAATTTCCTCGTTCTGCAAGTGAGAAAGGCGATCGCAGCCCTAGAGGAAAGCAATCGCCTCTACAACGAAATTTATGACAATTCAGATCATCATGGCACACCAAATATGATTACCACATTTTCTTGTCAACATACGGAGTTAGAAGAGTCTCTTGACAAAATACTCCTACCTCCAACCGACACCAACGCAGAGGTGCAAGAGATTCCTGGCTACAAAATTGTATACGTGAATGGAGCTTGCCCCAGAAACTATCGCGTGTACAAAGGTGATTCGATGATTGGGGTGATATTTCAACATATTACCCACTGGTGTAACGAAGTCGATTCTCTTCGATATGCCAAAGCATTGGATGCAGCGTTCGAGCTTAATGAATTTTTGAAGGTGGCGAGGATATCAACAACGGCTACAGAACAACCAGTTACAGAAGAAGAATTACTGGATAAAGAATTTGACGCACTAACTTTTGACGATTGGGAGCGCTTAAAAAGGTACGTTCCAGAAACTAGAGATTTAATTGCAGCGTAAGGAAACGGGTGGGTAGGGTAAACCCACCTGTATAGCGAGGAGCAAACTTAAATTTTATCCAAATAGAACACCACAATTCATCGAATAAATCAATGTCACCCATAGAAATACTGAAAGAATTCAACTCGTGTTACCTGAATATTCAGGCGATCGCCCAAGATGAAAACTGGCTCAAGTTGATTGCTGATAAAAAGATTGACCCAGAAGCAGCAACTCACGTGGGCGATACATTGCATTACTTGGGTGAGGTTATGGGGTGCGTGGAAGAAGTTGTCGAGGTCAAGTTCAATCAGGAGGTAAAATAATGCAACCAACAATAACAATTCCACACGGTTGGAAATACCCCAGTTTCACTTTATTGAACTGCTGAAATACGAGTTAAAAACAATTCTTGGCATTGTCATAAATAGCTAAGTCGAACACTATCCAGTATCAACGCAATTTTTAGCAACAACAACGCAATTATGGAAACAATCATTATCAACAACAGCGTCTTTCTCATTCCACGCAGCCAACCGAAACTACAAGCCAATTGCGCTAAAGAGTACGGTCAATTCCTTCTCGATTGTCCTCCAAAGCTGACGATTCTAGAAGCACAAGCAGGAGGATATCTCAAAGGTAACAAGGCTGATTTTGCAATCGCAATCTCTCGTCCTGACCGTGCCTTGACTATCAACGAGAACTTCACTAACGAGCCATTTACTGAACTGTGGGTGATTCCAGTGGCAGGCGGACTAAAAGACCAGTTTAAGGGCCCAGCCTCCATGCTGCTTTGCTTCTTGATGCACCGCCGCAGTAAAGACAATTTTGCTGGACTGTACAACCACTTCGCCCATCGTGCCTTCCAGCAGTGGTGCGAGGAAGGGATGCCGGGAGATCCAAAAGAATTCTGTTATCAGGCGATCGCTTCGGTACTCAAAAACTATATTTTCTGCGCTGAGTTTCAGAAGGTGGAAGGGACACTGGGAACGTACTGGTTCATTCAGTGGTCGTATCGCAATCCTCAGTCTGATTTTGAGAAGGATGCTCTCGTTGCAGCAGAGATGATTCGCTCTGGTGCGGAATCTGGGGCAACACTCCACTGGGTAACGAATGAAACGTATGAACGCTGGGCTAATAATGCTGTCACTGCATCAGCATTATCCCCGGTTTCGGAGACTGAGGCGAGGGCATCTCTGCAAGGACAGAATCAGACTGCAATGCCGCAAGGTAACAAGCGGTAATTAAACACGAAAAAGGCGATTCAAACGTGAGTCGCCACTACATAAATTAGTGGTTCAAACAAGTAAATGAAAATCGGTACTGTCTCAGTTAGTTATTCCAGAAAGTTTAACTTGGGCAATTATGAATCAATCGAATTAGGTTGTTCTTTATGGGCGCAGGTTGAAGATGAAGAAGATGCGGACGGTGTAGTTCAATTCCTTTATTACCAAGCGAAAGCAGCAGTTAAAGAGGCAGCAATGCCTGTGATTAAAGCGAACGAATTCCAAATTACCAAAGCCAAATCTCAAAAGAAGGTGACAACTGATGATGCGATTGTGGAGGACTTATGAAACAATTGACAGGTTTTATTCCCATCGCTGCACTACCACCATCTACTGCGGCTTCTGCTAAACAACAGCTACTGGCAACAATTGAATGGCTCCAATCTGAGGGAGCGGCAACTGAAACTAATCTCAAACTATTAACTGCAATTGCCGAATCGATTCTTTGTTCGGAAGAATCATACACAAGGTTTTTGCAATATGGTTTTGATGCAGCGATTGAGTTTTTCGATACTAATTCTCAGAACTGGGAATTTGAAGATTCAATGTCATCACCTCATAATCCCAGGATTTGGGATGAGTATAAGCAGCTACAACGCTAGGTGAGCCAGATGAAATCAACAAACTTTTATTGTAAAACTGTACGCAGTGAATTACAAAGTAGAGAAAATAAACAGATGAATATTTGGTCAAGAATGGATTTAATTGCATTAACAAGTGAACGCTTTTTAGGAGAATATTACGATTTTATTTATGATGACAGTGGCGGATGGATGATTAAGTTTTTATATCTGATTAAAGTAAATGTTGCTTTCTGGTTTGGATGGGAATCACAGCCAGAATATGACGATTGGCATTGGGGATTGGGGTATTTTGAAGAGGAATACCGACAAGATTGGAATGCACCAATGGGAGCTTGCGATTGGCAGGAAATCTGTACTCCTGTCAGTTTTCTAAAATGGCAATATGGTATCGGAGAAAACTCGAATTATTAGTAAAAATTATCCAATATAAGAGGGAGAAAAATTCTTGAACGAATATGATTATCTTCGCGCGTTTGTTATGGAGCGATTTGATTCTGAGGTAACAACAGAAGTAGATCCACTTCATGATCAACACAAGCTTTTGCTTTTGCAGAAGAATTACCTAGAAGCAGCGAGATTAGAAACTCTTCGAGATAGAATTCTGCAAGAACTTTACATCAAAAGAGCCAGGGCTGAAGAAATTATCAATTGGCTTTCTCTTGATAATCAGCTACGACGTGAGTGTACAACTTAGGGACTTCCAAAGAATAAATTATTCCAAGAAAAACAAGAAATATGTTTTCTCAAG
>NZ_JABXKN010000028.1:0-11971 GCF_017115065.1 Nostoc sp. JL23 | reverse complement strand
TGAGAAAACATATTTCTTGTTTTTCTTGGAATAATTTATTCTTTGGAAGTCCCATCCCTACTACTGGGCACCGTTTATTTTAATTGGTAATGGATTGTAATCCGCAACTCGTAATTTTATTTAATACATCAGTCTGCAATGCGATTGTATCGACTGACAATGCCAATGCATCGGCTTGCAATGTGATTGCATTAGTCTGCAATGCGATTGTATCCGTTTGCAAAAGTTAATTTCCCCTTTTTATAACCTTGTTTTCTCTAAAAACCTTACTACAGCCCTAAAAAGAAGGGTTTCCACATGAAACGGGGTAAAATATTCAGTATTTCATGTAAATGAAAATAGCTATATGCTTTTAGACCGCCATCGCTTTAGTCTATTTTGTGTCAGCCTGCTTTTGTGCTTCACAACTTTGGGACAATCATCAGCAAACGCAGCCTTTGTCAATCAGATTTTGGCACAGACCCAAACTGCTCAAAATCCGAAAGCTGAGGCAGATAGACTTTTAACAGAGGGTAAACAAAAACTAGAGCAAAATCAATTTCAAGCAGCACAAGAGACATTTGAAAAAGCTTTGGCTTTATATCGGCAAGCTAAAGACCGCAAGAGTGAAGGTGTTACTCTCTACAGTATTGGTGATGTTTACTATGCTCAAGCTGAGTTTTCTCAAGTGATCGCATTTTATGAGCAAGCTTTGGTAATTTGGAAGGAAGTAGGCGATCACGCTGAAGAAGCCAGAACGCTCAACGATATTGGCTTATCATACAGTAATTTAAGTCAGTACTCGAAAGCTTTGGATTACTATCAGCAAGCTTTAGCCATTCGTCAAAGAATCGGCGATCACTCAGGTGTTGGCAATAGCCTCAACAACATTGGCGCAATTTACGACAGCAAAGGAGAGTACCCCAAAGCCTTAGATTACTATCAGCAAGCTTTAGCCATTATGAAACAAATCGGCGATCGCCCAGGTGTTGGCACTATCCTCAACAACATTGGCTTTATTTACTCCAGTCTGCGACAGTACCCCAAAGCCTTAGATTACTATCAGCAAGCTTTAGCCATTCGCAAACAAATCGGCGATCGCTCAGGTATTGGACAAAGCCTCAACAACATTGGCTTTATTTACGACAGAAAAGGAGAGTACCCCAAAGCCTTGGATTACTATCAGCAAGCTTTAGCCATTATGAAACAAATCGGCGATCGCTCAGGTGTTGGCACTACCCTCAACAACATTGGCTTAGTTTACGACGGTCTCGGACAGTACCCCAAAGCCTTGGATTACTATCAGCAAGCATTAGCCATTCGTCAACAAATTGGCGATCGCTCTAAAGAAGGTACTACCCTCAACAACATTGGTGGAATTTACGACAGAAAAGGAGAGTACTCCAAAGCCTTGGATTACTTTCAGCAAGCATTAGCCATTTTTAAACAAATCGGCGATCGCTCTGGTGTTGCCAATAGCCTCAACAACATTGGCTTTATTTACGACAGCAAAAGAGAGTACTCCAAAGCCTTGAATTACTATCAGCAAGCATTAGCCATTTTTAAACAAATCGGCGATCGCTCTGGTGTTGGCATTACCCTCAACAACATTGGCTTTATTTACAAAAGTCCGGGAGAGTACCCCAAAGCCTTGGATTACTTTCAGCAAGCATTAGCCATTTTTAAACAAATCGGCGATGCAAGAGGTCAAGGCACTAATCTTAGCAACCTTGGCTTCACTTATTACAATTTGAAACAGTATGCTGATGCTGAAAGAAGACTACTGGCCGCCATTGAGATTTGGGAATCACTGCGACCTGGATTAACTGATGAAAGTAAAATCTCTATTTTTGAAACTCAACAATCTACTTACCGAAATCTGCAAAGAGTTTTGGTTGCTCAAAAGAAGACTAATCAAGCACTAGAAGTGGCTGAACAGGGACGAGCAAAAGCATTTATTGAGTTATTAGCATCCCGTTTATCCCCCGATTTGCAAAAGCAGAATCCTGAATCCTTGCAAAAAAAATTCATTGTGAATCTTGGGCAAATCAAACAAATTGCTCAAATGCAAAACGCCTCTGTGGTTGAATACTCCATTGTTTCCGATGAAGACCTCTACATTTGGGTTATTCAGCCTACAGGTAAGGTAGCGTTTCGCTCCGTTGACCTCAAAAAATCTTTAAGCACCTCTCTAGCAAAGCTTGTTACTAGCAGCCGTCAGTCCATTGGTGTAAGAGGACGTGCAAGCATTGAGATTGAACCTGTAGTTGATGCAGCAGACCAGAAAAAGCGATCTCAACAACTATACAAATTACTGATCGATCCCATCGCCGGACTCCTTCCCAGTGACCCAAACTCTCATGTTATCTTCATCCCTCAAGGTCAACTGTTTCTAGTTCCCTTTCCCGCCTTACAAGATGCTAATGGTAAGTATTTGATTGAAAAGCATACAATTCTCACTGCACCTGCAATTCAGGTTCTAAATTTAACCCATCAACAAAGGCTCAAGCCACACCCCGCAGATTTGCAAGAAGCATTGGTTGTGGGTAATCCCACTATGCCTAAAGTCACTACGAAACTTGGCGATTCACCTCAGCAATTGTCTAATTTGCCAGGGTCAGAAGGGGAAGCAAATGAAATTGCTAAACTATTTAAAACTAAGGCATTTATAGGAAATCAAGCTATAAAAGCCAAAATCTTGCCCAAGCTATCCCAAGCTAAGATCGTTCATTTAGCAACGCATGGGTTGTTAGATGATTTTAAAGGATTAGGCGTACCAGGAGCGATCGCACTTGCTCCATCTGGCAATGGTGAACTCAACGATGGCTTACTTACCGCCAATGAAATTTTAGACTTGAAACTCAATGCTGATTTAGTTGTCCTGAGTGCTTGCGATACTGCGCTAGGTCAAATCACTGGTGATGGTGTAATTGGTCTATCCCGTTCCTTGATTACCGCAGGTACACCCAGTGTTATTGTTTCGTTGTGGTCTGTACCCGATGCACCCACGGCTGAGTTGATGACTGAGTTTTATCGTAACTGGCGAGAGCGCAAGTTAGATAAAGCTCAAGCATTACGTCAAGCAATGCTCAAAACTATGGAAAATCATCCAAATCCCAAAGACTGGGCAGCATTTACCCTTATTGGCGAGGCAGAGTAATATCTAAAACCTATGCCAAATTGATGACTCTAGACAGCATTTGTTGCTCAACCTGATGGCAGCTTTGTTTGTCTATAAATATTGCTGATGGCGTTGTAATCTTTGTTTCATCCTAGATACTACAAATTATTTCAACACACTCAATTGTCTTCCTATTTCTGTATTAATACGTATATATAGATGATAATCTTCATCAGCAAATCAAAATTTATCTATTTTGGGGATGTGGGGAAAAGAGTAGGCTATGTCAATCATCAAGCGTCGTCAGTTTTTGCAATTCGCTGGTTCAGCTATAGCCACTCTGGGGATTAGCCAATTAGAAATTGAGCAGCAAGCTGTTCGCTATGCCCAAGTTTTAGCCCAAAATACCACACGTAAAAGGGCTTTGTTAGTAGGCATTAATGATTACCTAAAAGTAAATGATTTTCAATGGTATCCACTGGAAGGGGCTGTCAATGATACTCAAATCCAGAAAGAACTTTTGATTAATCTCTTCGGCTTTCAATCTGACGATATTCGCGTCCTACACGACCAAGAGGCAACCCGTGAAAATATCTTACAGGCTTTTGAAGAACATCTAATTAAGTGGGCACAGCCTGGAGATGTAGCAATATTTCACTACTCTGGACATGGTTCTCAAGTTGCCGATCCAGATAAAGTTTTTGAAGATGGGCGAGTCAGCACAATTGTACCCATTAATAGTTCCCTCCCATCTGGATATCCCAATAAAGGAGGCAAGGTCAATGATATTTCTGGACATACCTTGTGGTTATTAATGCAAGCTATCAACACAGAAAATGTCACTTTTGTACTAGATAGTTGTTTCTCAGGTGGTGCAAGGAAAGGGATTTTGAAAGTGCGATCGCGTCCCGGCGATCAAGAATTATTGCGTATTAAAGATTCCAAAATTCAACTTTTAGCAAGTACCGAAGAACAAGAATTTCAAAAACAACTGATGTCTCGGCTGAAGTTGACAAACTCAGACTTTGTAAAATTGCGTCAACAAGGTGTGCCGAAAGGAGTCATGCTTGCTGCTGCTAGACGAGACCAGTCAGCTATTGATACGCGCTTTGCTGATACCCCTGTTGGTATCTTTACTTATATACTCAGTCGCTATCTTTGGCAGCAAACATCCTCTGAGTCAGTTAATCAGGTGATGCTAAGTGCGATCGCCACAACCCAAAAAATACTGCAAGAATATTTTCCGACATCCGGCGTTGTGCAACAACCAGAATTTAACGTCAAACAGGGAAGTAATAACGATAAACAAATAGTTTACTTTACCAATCGAAAAAACATACCAGCCGAAGCAGTAGTTACCAAAGTACAAGGAAATCAAATTGATTTGTTTTTAGGAGGGATAGATCCTCGGAGTTTAAAAGCCTTTGGACGAGGTGCAACTTTTACAGTAGTTGATAGTCAAGGGCAAGACCAAGGGCAAGTCCAAATCGAGTCAAGGCAACAACTTAAAGCACAAGGCAAACTGATCCAGAGAACCACTAGAGGAGTGGCGATCGCACCTGGTACATTATTACAAGAGCGATCGCGGGCAATCCCCAATGACCTGACTTTGCGAATTGGACTAGATCCATCGTTAGGGAAAGATATAGAATCAGCACGACGGGCGCTTAGGGCAATTAACAAACGAATTGAGCCTGTATCAGCTAATCAGCCAGATATAAATTACATCCTGGGGCGAGTAACACAGGAGTATGTCAAGCAGTTGCAAAAATTGAATATTAAAAAGCTACCTGAAGTTGGTAGCATTGCCCTGTTTTCTCTAGCAGCCGATCTAATTCCTGGTTCTGATGGTTTTGCTGGAGAACGTGTATCTGACGGGGTAACTAATCGCTTGAAGGCAAAACTTAAATCTTTATTAGCCGCCCGGCTGGTAAAGCTGACCTTAAATACAACCTCTTCAAAATTGAGTGTGGCCGCTGCAATGGAAACAGTAGATGGCGGTGCTATTCAGGCAGAAGCATTTACGGTCAGAGGAGCAACTGTTGCACCCCTGAGTCGTAGTCGAGGACAAACCACTCGCTCATCTAATGTCCAACGCATTACAGCTGGAACCTTAATCCGCTTTTTAGTTCAGAATAACGAACCTCACGATCTCTACATCAGTGTGCTGCTCATCAGTGTAGATGGCGAGTTGTTAGTTCTCTCACCGCTACCGGGAAATGAAGATGCTCCTCCCATTGCCGCAGGGCAACAAATTCAAGTCCCCGACCCAGATCGCGGCGAATTGTATAAATTTAGGATTGCTGGTGAGCCTGGTGTCGCGGAAGTACTAGTAATTGCCAGTACGACACCTTTCAAAAAGGCGATTGAGTTATTGCAGGCACTTGCAGCAGAATCAGATAGCCAACGGGGAATACCTGTGAATTTAGATAAAAAACCAGATGAGGCAATTGTCAGTTTACTAAACGATCTCGACGAAGGTACTCGTGGTGCAGGCATAACGCGAGTTGATGGAACCAGCCAAATAGACACACAGCAGATGGCTGCACTATCGATTACATTTGAAATCTTGCCATCTTAGTAAGTCGATCGGTTGGGTCATTGCTAAGAATGAATATTCACTTTTGCATTTAAATGTAGTATGCGATTTAAATTTTCCTGGCTCAAGCTTAATGTTGCTTGCTTCTCAGCACTTCTGGTTTTCCTGACAACTAGTTTATTGACTCCTTTGCCAGGGTTGACACAGCCCCAACAGAATCAAATAAACGCTGAAACGGACAGGCTATTGAAGCAAGGGCTAGAACAGATCGCACTTCAGCAATTTGAGCCAGCAATTCAATCCTTGAAGCAGGCGATGCAGATATCGCAACGATTAGGCGATCGCAAATCTACCATCCTTGTCCTCAAGCATCTAAATACAGCCTTAGACAATTTGGAGAAATCTTTTCCCGTTAAGGCAAAAGAGCAACGCGAGCAAATTCTGTCTACACTACCTACTGACGAACTGACCGTCTTTCAAGGATGGAATGGCGAATTCGATCTGAATTTGGCAGGTTGGCAAATGCTCATGGATTTAGGCGATGACTATGTTAAATCAGGTAACTATACTGCTGCAACCCAGGAATATAAGAAAGCGGCGGTTATTGCCAAACTTCCAACAGAGCAAAACGGAATACCACCCTTCATCGTTCCCAAGCAGGAAAGAGGTCTATTAATTGCTCAAGCCAGAACTTTAACAAAACTAGGATGGACTTTGGGGAAATTAGGTGATTTACCAAATGCAGAAAAAACATTACGATCTTCTGGAAAAGTCTGGAGCGAACTCTGGAAAAAGACGCAAAGAGACGATCACAAGCAGCAGGTTGACGTTCTATCAGGAAGCGATGCTGTACGTTTAAAGATATTTGAAATTGGAGAAGAGCAGGCTCTAACTTATAGCTATCTACAATCTGTTCTAGTCAAATTAAAGCAAAAAAACCAAGCTTTGGCAGCGTCTGAGCAAGTAAGGACGATTGCCTTGATTGATGATTTGGGTTTTCGACTTTCTGGATTTTCTCAGCAAGAACTAGGTAGTAAACCAGTAACACTGAAGGAACTACAGCAGGTTGCTCATCTGCAAAATAGCACGTTAGTTGAGTACTCGATTATTTATGAAGATATTGTAGATAACAATCAGTATCGAGATGATGAAACAAATGCCTTTTCATCTGGTGCGTCAACTGCCAAACAGTTTATACAAATTCAAGAACTATCTCTTGAGAATTTGCTCCCCAAACCTACAAAATTATTTATTTGGGTGATTCAGCCAACTGGGAAAGTTGATTTTCGAGAAGTTGATTTGAAGTTGTTGAAAAAACCATTAGCCCAA
The DNA here is from genome assembly GCF_017115065.1 of Nostoc sp. JL23. Lineage (NCBI taxonomy): Bacteria > Bacillati > Cyanobacteriota > Cyanophyceae > Nostocales > Nostocaceae > Nostoc > Nostoc sp. JL23. Next base: position 5,003 of record NZ_JABXKN010000028.1, on the reverse strand, counting down.
GTGTTAATTGATAGCCGAGAGGCTATGGGTGTAAGAGGTCGAAGCTCGTCCATCAACATTGAGCCTATCGATGATACACAACAATTAACTCAGCTACATCAGCTATATCAGCTTTTAATTCAACCAATTGCCGAGCTACTACCTCGTGATGCTAATAAAAAAGTTATTTTCATTCCACATCGGAGCTTAACGCTAGTTCCGTTTGCTGCCTTGCAAGACGAACATGGACAATATTTAATCGAAAGAAACACAATATCTATTGCACCCTCTATTCGCTCGCTATCTCTTACACATCAGCTAAGACAGCGTGTTCGGGAAAGACAGAATGAGCTTCATGATTTCATTAAACCAGCACTTGTTGTGGGCAACCCTACAATGCCAGAATTTTCCAGCGTTCAAGGGCAAAAGCCTGAGCGCTTGCCTAGTTTACTAGGTGCAGAACAAGAAGCTCAAGCGGTTGCTAATTTCTTTAAAGTGCAAGCTTTAATAGGAGATAAAGCAACGATTACAGAAGTAAATCATTTACTCACAGGGGTAAGATTGATTCATCTAGCAACACATGGATTACTGGAAGTTTTCAGTGAGGATGGGCCTGGTGCGATCGCACTGGCACCATCTTCTAATAATTCAGGTTTTATGACAACGAGTGATATACAGAAGATACCAGAAATGGCAGCCGATTTAGTTGTTCTGAGTGCTTGTGATACAGCTAGAGGACAAATCACAGGTGAAGGAATCATCGGATTATCCCGTGGATTTATGACTGCTGGTATTCCTAGTGTTCTTGTTTCTCTATGGGCAGTGAATGATGTATCAACCGCAGAATTAATGATTGAATTCTACCGAAATATGCAAGAACGTCATCTCAACAAAGCGCAAGCACTGCGACAAGCAATGTTAACTACAATGCAAAAGTATCCAAAAAATCCTAAAAAATGGGCAGCATTTACCTTAATTGGTGAATCAGAGTAAAGTGATGAAGATGAGTCCAAAGGATTAGGCAGCATTCACTCTTATTGGTGAACCAAAATTAATAACACTCTCTCTTTTTATCTGCTTATGACTGATTCTCGCCTGCAACAGGCAATAAAACGTTATCAAACAGCTGTTGAGCAACTTAAGACTACTATTGATGCATCTACAGATCCCAATCATATAATCGCAGATGCTGCTCAACCAACTCAACCAGAAGAAGTAAAACAGCAACTTACACGCACACAAATTTTAGAAGTGTTCACAGCACGAGACGAAGTACAGGCAGCACTGGCAGATACTATGCAGACATCTGGAGAGAGTTTAGCAGCGATCGCTCAACTAGACAAGATACTCAAAGACAATGCTACAGCGATCGCGACTATCCGCGATACCATTGACTGGCAAACCAGCTTCAATCCTCCCAAAGAAGCGTGGTGGTGGTCATTACAACCTGAAAGAAAGCCTCATAAATTTTGGGATCAGCTTGATTGGTTTTGGAGCGCCGTTTCTATATCTTCGCTAACTATTTCTCTTGGTTTAGTCGGAGACATCTCATCTCGTTTCCTCACAGGTGGGCCTGATACACTAGGCGCACTGGCAGTAAGTACACAAAGCATTTTGACATTGCTAACTGCTGGTGGAGCACTTACCCTAGCGGGACAGGAGTCCTACAAACGCACTCTTAACAGGTTGAAAATACCAGAGCGATTTTGGCAGGAAATTAGCGCGGGTTTCTCACTTCTATTAGTAATTGGCTTGTTAGGTCTGCGGTTATCTCTGCCACAAATTGCTATCCTGTATAGGAACTGGGGCTACAAAAACTTTGTAGAACATGATTTAGGAAGTGCTGAACGGAACTATCAGCGAGCGATCAAGCTCAATCCTGATGACGCCCTGGCTCACTTTCGCTTAGGTGTAATTTACGAAGAACTACAAAGACTGGATCTTGCTCGTACTGAGTACCAAATTGCAGCGCAAGATAATATTCCCGATGCCATCAATAATCTATCTCGTCTTTACATTCTCAACAAAAACTATCCTCCTGCGGTGAATTTGCTGTTAAAAGTATTAGCTGATGAACACAAGTTAAAGCCTAGTACAGAAGCTAAATACGCTTTACTGAAGAATTTAGGTTGGGCAAGGCTAATGCAGGGCAATTATCCTGATGCAGAAGCCAAGCTACTAGAGGCGATTGACCTACAAATATCTGCCAAAGTCACAAAAAATATTGCGTCCCCTTACTGTCTATTAGCACAAGTCATGGAAGCCAAAAAGGATAAAAAAGGCGCTTTAAAAGAATGGGAAACTTGCATTCAATACGCTGATATTGCTTCTAGTACTGATGAAGATGGTTGGGTAATTACTGCTCAAAAACGCTTGGCAGAACAGGAGAATAAGAAATGAGTAGCTTAAATCTAACTTGCAAAATATTAGTATTAAGTGCAGTAGTATTGGGGATGACAAAAACTGCAATCGCCCAAGGTCAAGCAGCCACCGTCTACTCAGCTAGAATTGACTCCTCAACAGGTAAAGTATTCCTCAAGCGCCCTGATTGGTCAAATTTTCGACTTGTTTCTGTGGGAACAGAATTAAATCAGGGAGATCAGATCAAGCCTGATAAAGGTGTCAGGGTGAGAGTTGTTTGCCCTAATCTCTCCAAACCATTTGTTCCTGTAGGCGTTCAATCAGGTTTAAAAACAATCTGTCCTGTTTGGCAAGCAATTATATCTAAAGCACCTGCACCCGCGGGGACTTTAGGCGGTAATAATCCTCTAATTCCCTACTTAATTACCCCTCGCCATACTCTACTGTTGAGCAGTACTCCTACTTTCCGTTGGAATGCTATACCTAAAGCTACGCAATATACAGTAACTTTACAGAGTTCTACAGGAGTAGTGTGGCAAAAGCAGGTCAAAAACAATTCTCTAGTTTATCCTGGCTTACCTCGATTACAACCAGGAACAAACTATTCATTAGTTATTAAAGCCAATAATGGCAAAACATCTCAGGACGAAGGCACTTCTAACCTCGATTTTAGAGTGCTACGTAAATCTGAGGCAGCAGCTATCCAATCTGAAGTAACTAAAATAACTAAATTAGGATTAAATGAACAAGTAACTGCTCTAATGCTGGCAAATCTTTACAGCCGCTATACTTTACCGCAAGATGCAATTCAAGCCTATGGTCTAACTACTGATACCTTCAAAAGCTATAACTTGAGTGCAGATGCGATCACAACTTTAGAAACTTTAGTAAAAAAAGGTAAACGATCAACAATCATTTATCGCTCCTTAGGAGATATTTACTGGCAAACTGGATTAGCCCAAAAAGCAGTGGACAATTATTTGGCAGCAATCAAACTTGCCAAAAATGATGAAGATTTAGAAGAGAAAATATTAGCCCAATTCGCTTTAGGGGAAGTCTATGCTGCAACAGATGATAATAAGCAGGCTATAAGTTGGTATTCTCAAGCCAAGAATGGATATACTTTGCTAGGTGATAGTAGACGCGCCAATTTTTTAAAGCAGCAAATAGAAAGTCTAAGGCAACAATAGCTTCTCTTAGTCAAACTTTTGGTGCGATCGCTCCATGAGTTCGTCTTCCTAGTCTCTGCTCAAAGAATCAGCTTACGTAATGCATGAGGCGATCGCTAGTGGCTTCTACGAGAAAACCACACCAAATAGTAAAAACTGTTTGATGACTCTTATAAAAATGCGATCGCTCTTACATTATTTTTCTAAAGGTTATAAATTGCCCCATTCTGAGCTAACCACTGCTTTCGCTCAAGATAATCTGGCATAATACGCTCCACCCTATGCCAAAATGCAGTGCTGTGATCCGGTTCAATTAGATGCACTAATTCATGAATTGCCAAATACTCAATCATCGTTCGTGGTAGCATTGCTACTCGCCAGTGAAAATATAAATTCCCTTTGTGTCCGCAAGAACCCCAACGATTCCCTAACTCACGTACTTGTACGGTACGAGGCGAAGTAGTAACTCGTTCAATCAGTTTGGCAATTTGTTGTTCTACAATTGGCTGAAGGTGTTCCCGATACCAGTTAATAAAGTGTTCTCGACCTTGAGCTTGGGCTGGGCGTTGTAGCTCAAAGCGGCTTTGATATAGTTTCAGAGATGGTTGTTGTTGAACTTGCTCTACTACTTTCAGGCGATAGCTGCGTCCTAGATAATAAAAACCTTCACCTGATACGTATTCTTTAACACTAGCTGGTGGATTTAATGACTCTTTTTTTAAAAGTTTGCTGTAAATCCAGTAACGTTTCTCGCTGACAATTCTTTCTAATGTTTCTATTGGTACTTCTGGGGGAGAAGCTAAGACTAATTTACCATCACGCTCGACGGTAATACCTACGGTGCGGCGTTTGGAACTGTGGCGAATTTCAAAACTCAGGTCGCCAAAAGTTATGCTTGTCATGTCATTAAATTATCACGATTTCTCCTAGCTAGTTGGACTAATTTATCCGCAACTTCTTCAAGTTGGTTGTAACTCACTAAATCACGATCATCCAAGTAGCCGGCTATCCACCTTCTTAAATCCTCTTGGACTATTTGGCTACCCCAATTTACCCGTCGTACTTCTTGGCGGATATGTTCGACAATTTCCACAGTTGCTTGAGCAAGTTCGGGGAGTTGTTTTTGGGAATATTCGCCTAAAATGTTGAGAAATGGCATTTGAGTTTTAGGATCTAATCCAGTCTCATCTGTAGTACGACCAGTTTGGATTTGTTCTATATATTTCCGCAAAGCCTCAACTTTTGCTTCCCAGTTATCAGCTAAAGATTCCAAAATTTCTGTTAGTTTTTCACTTAAATTTTTGTAATAAACTGGGTCTTCTTCATAATTTATGCTGATATGGTGACGAGCAGCGAATTCCATTTCTGCGGCTTGTGCTTTAATCGAGCGATGGCGCTGGACATGGGTTTTAAAATCCAGCGACATGATATCAATTGGTGCAAAAGTGTTGAATGTTAAGAAAAATCCGATAAAAATAACCCAAAATATGGTAA
>NZ_JABXKN010000030.1:0-11995 GCF_017115065.1 Nostoc sp. JL23 | reverse complement strand
CACCCTAATTTTAATTTTTTGCCTCTGAATGCTCTCAAATACTTATTTTTTCGTAGCTCCTTTTAGTGATCGCCTATTGTACCCAAGTTTCTCAAACCCAGTCCCCGTGAGCATTTGCCATTTGTGGATGAGTCTATTGTCTTATCTGCTGCCGTGAATCAGAGCGGAACATAGGGCTGAGTCCATCCACTTCTTCTTAATAAAGGGAATGAAACAGCCCTGCCTGCCCCCCTGACCCTTTTAAAAGGGTTACTCTGCACTTTGCTAGCAGACTTAAAGACAAAACTTAGGTTATCCCATCCTCTTGAGACCTAAGTTGCGTCTCTGGCTGACTTGAGCCAGCAGGTAGAACTTCATGTCTAGTTCCCGAAGCTCCATTTGGAGAATCTGGAGGATTTGAACCTCCTCCCTTCCGAGGTAATATAGCCTGAGCCAAGCTCTTAACCAAAATATACAAAATTGGCACTAAGAACAAACTCAAGAACGTCGAAAGCATCAGCCCCCCAAACAGGGCTGTTCCTAAAGACCAACGGCTGCTGGCTCCAGCCCCTTGAGAAATCACCAGAGGCAAAAATCCTAACAGTGCGGCAAAGGATGTCATTAAGATTGGTCGCAAGCGTTCTTGCCCCGCTTTCACCGCCGCCCGCGTGTAGCTCATGCCCTGCTCGTGCAGTTGATTGGCAAATTCCACAACTAGAATCGCGTTCTTGGCAGCTAGACCAATCAAAGTTACCAAACCTACCTGGCAATAGATATCATCCACCACTTTGGGGAAGAGGCTACCTGCCATGAAAATATTGGAACGTAGCCAAATCGCTGTCATTGCTCCCAAGACTGCTAGGGGAACTGTCAGCAAAATAATAATTGGGTCAATGTAGCTTTCATACTGAGCCGCCAGCACCAGAAAGACAATAACGATCGCTAAACCAAAAATCAAGCCTGTAGCTCCCCCAGATGTTTTCTCTTGGAGATAAGTCCCTGTCCACTCATAACCAAAACCTTGAGGTAAGTTTTCTGCTGCTATTTGCTCCATTGCTTTAATTGCCTGTCCAGAACTAGCACCGGGAGCCGGAGCGCCCTGTACTTTGATTGACCTGTACAAGTTGTAATGGGCGATGGTTTTCGGCCCCACGAAGGGAGTAATTTTCACCAAACTGCTCAACGGAATCATTGCCCCACTGGCAGAGCGAACATAAAGCTTGCCAATATCATCTGGATTCGAGCGGAACACCCCGTCTGCTTGGACATATACCCGATACTGTCGCTGTCCCTGCACGAAGTTATTCACATATTGCGACCCCAAGTAAGTTTGCAACGCCCCAAAGATGTCGTTAATTTCGACATTGAGAGCTTTGGCTTGGTTGCGGTTTACCTGAATATCAAATTGGGGAGTATCTGCGGTGAACTGAGTGAAGACTCCTTGGAGAGCAGGATTTGTACGTGCCGCCCCAATCACTTTTTGAGCAGCCTCAATTAAGGTTTCAATCGGCGCACTGCCGGTTTTGTCTTGAATGATAAACTCAAAACCACCCGTAGTACTTAATCCTCTCACTGGAGGAGCATTCACTGCGATCGCTCTGGCTTCTGTAATTGTAGAGAGCTTTTTGTTCAGTCTCTGAAGTATGCCATAAACAGATTGAGATTCTTCAGTTCTCTCTTTCCAGGGTTTCAGGTTAGCAAAGGCAATGCCTAAATTAGAAGCATTGCCATCGAAACCAAAGCCACTGATCATAAAACTAGCTCTAACTTCGGGAGCCGATGTGACTTCTTTGACTACCTTGTTCATCACAGATTCGGTGTATTTCAAAGAAACGCCGTCAGGCCCTTGGACAATGACAAAGAAGTAACCCTGATCTTCCTCTGGAATAAATCCGGTAGGCACTGCTCTGTACATCAAAACCGTTGCTAATAAACCAGTGACAAAAACCCCAATTACAATCGGTTTGACATGGGTAAGGTAGCTAACAAACCCGACATATCGCCGCGTGAACCAGCTAAATCCCCGATTAAATTGCGTAAAAAACCATCCCAAAGGCCCCCGTGGAGTCTGAGCAGGGCGCATGAGAATGGCTGCCATACTCGGAGAGAAGGTTAAGGCGTTGAAGGTGGAAATGGCAATGGAGCAAGCAACGGTTAACGCAAATTGTTTGTAGACAATCCCAGTAGTACCCGGAATGAATGCAACTGGAATAAATACCGCCATGAGTACAAGTGAAGTGGCAATGATTGCCCCAGTTAACTCCTTCATGGCTTCGACAGCGGCCTCAAAGGGCCTCATACCCTGCTCTAGTTTGACTGCAACTGCCTCGACCACAATAATGGCATCATCCACGACAATCCCGATCGCGAGTACGAAACCAAATAAGGTCAGTGTATTAATTTGAAATCCTAAAACCAACAGAGCCGCACACGTCCCAATCAAGGAAACGGGGATCGCTACAGTCGGAATGATCGTAGTACGCCAGTCTTGTAAAAAGACAAAAATTACCAAGACCACTAGGATAATCGCCTCAACCAGAGTGTGCAGAACTTCTTCTAAAGAAATTTCTACAAACGGAGTGGTATCAAATGCCAACTCTGCTTTTAGTCCAGGTGGAAAATTTTTCTTTAGTATCTCGATCTGTTCTTCAACAGCATGAGCAACCTTGAGGGCATTACTACCCGGAAGTTGATATATCCCCAAACCCACGGCTGCCTTGGGCGCATTTCCTGGGATGGTGAATTTGGCATCAGCGAGATAGTTCTCTGCTCCTAGTTCAACTCGACCGACATCTCTGACTTTAACTAGAATGCTGCTATTGCTGGTGCTATTAGTACTGCTACTAGTGCCAGCTGGACTTACCTTCAGCACCATATCCTCAAATTCAGCCGCATCTTTAAATCGACTGGTTGCCCGTAAAGCAAATTCAAAGCTTTGATTATCTGGTGCTGGTTCCTTACCAATCGCCCCTGCACCCACCTGAATATTTTGTTGTTGCAGGGCAGCTGTCACATCTTGCGGAGTTAGTTGATGTTGGGCAAGCTTGTTGGGATCAAGCCAGAGACGCATGGCATATTTGCGTTCCCCAAAAACCCTGGCACTTCCTACACCAGGAAGCCGTTTGATCTGATCGAAAATATACAGATCGACATAGTTGCTGATAAAAATGTTGTCATACTCATTATTTTCTGAGTAAAACCCATAGACAAGCAGCAAACTGCTCGATGCCGTTTCAACAGTCACACCTGTTCGTTGAACAGTATCTGGCAATTGAGGTGAAGCCAGTGCTTCTTTATTTTGAACGTTTACTTGAGCAATATCGCTATTGACATTAGTTGGAAAGGAGACAGTTATATTGCTCGAACCATCATTACCCGTATTAGAAGATATATAAGATACATCTTTAACACCATTAATTTGTCGCTCAATAATGTTGGTGACAGTATTTTCTGTTGTTTGAGCATCTGCACCAATATTGTTGGAGCTAACAGTAATTTGCACTGGGGCAAGGTCTGGTAGCTGAGAAATGGGAAGAATCGGTATACAGATGCTTCCCAGCAGCAAGATGATGAACGTGCAGACCGTCGTCAGCACTGGCCGTCTGATGAAGGTATTGACAAACATAAATCAAGGAAAAGTTTCAGACTGGTTAGGAACGTAGTAGCTTTTTATTAATATAAGGATTTATTAAGGCTTAATGTTAGATATTTTCTTTTTCCTATACTCAGTATGGGAATGCATACATTTATGCTAGTAACTCAATGTATCATTAGAGGCAGAGTCGGCAAAGCTTATAATTCAATACGCTTCAGTTAAGGTTAAAACCGAATAGCATTAAGAAAAGATACAGCCCTTACTCTGACTGGTTCCCTGCCTATAGGCAGGGAATCCATTCTGGGAGGCTCCGCCTCCAGTAGCTTGACAAGAGGCAGAGCCTCTTTTAAATACATTCCCAGCCTGGAGGCTGGGAACAAGACGACACAAACGAGTCAAGTCTTATCAAGCTAGGTTTTTAGAACTTGTGTGTATACCGTAGCTTGTTGAGAAGGCTTCTAATTATCTTTGCCATTACTCGAAAAATTTAACAATTGATCGTCATTGACCCAAATTGCTTGTTGAGGTACAGAGATGGAAATTCCAGCTTCGTCTAGGGCAACTTTCAGGCGGCGGCGAAGTTCGCGTGCGACATCCCATTGTTTGAGGGGCTGTGTTTTAATCCAGACACGAATAATCAAACCGCGATCGCCAAATTGATCTATTCCCAAAACTTGCGGCGGTTCCAAAATTTGACTCTGCCATTGCATTTCTTGATTCATCTTATCGGCAATAGTTGCAATCAAGTTCAAAGCCTCTTCTGTATTGGCTTGGTAGGCGATGGGAATTGTTAAATCGGCTCGTGACCAACGACTAGAAAGATTGGCAACAACTTTAATTTCACTATTGGGAATTGTGATTAAGCGTCCTTCAGAATCCCGCAGTTGGGTCATCCGCAGATTCAGATTTTCTACTAAGCCTCCCACGTCTCCCACATTAATCACATCGCCTAAAGCATACTGGTCTTCTAAAATGATCAAAAAACCGTTAATCGCATCTTTAATTAAGTTTTGTGATGCCAAAGACAATGCAACACCAACTAAACTAGCACCCGCTAGCAAGGGAACGATATCTATCCCCAAGGATACTAGCGCGATCAAGAAACCTACTCCTACCCAGATAGCAGTAGTGATACTTTTAGTGACACCAGAAAATGTGGAAACTCGCAGTTGCAACCGTGCAGAACTTTCTGCTGTGAGGAAAGCACCACTGCTAATCAGAGTGGAGGCGAAGCGGTCAATCAGGGCGTAGGTCAAACGAATTGCTACATAAGTTGCCAAGCATACGACACCTAATCGCACAGGAAATTGGGCTGCTATGAGAATTGCTACCTGAAAACCTCGTGTATAGGGAAATAGACCCAAAATAAAGAAGCTTCCACCTCCCCAAATTCCGGCTTGACTGAGCTGAAACAATCGTCTCTTGGCTTCTTGAAGATGTTGCTGTTGCCGTTGATTTAGTTGTGTTGTAATTGCTTGATCTGCTGGTTTTGGGTAGTTGAAGAGTTCCCTTTGGGGTTGGGAGGCAATGGAGTTTTCTAAATCCTTTTGGGTACGCCGTTGCCAGCTATATACTCCCCAACTCACGACAATCATTGCCAGTCCGATGCCCGCAGCAATTTTACCTTGGTCGATTAAATATTGAATTTGCCTTTCTTGCTTGGCTTGTTGCAAGTCTTCTTCTAACGATTCTTTGACTTGATTTGCCGATGTCGATACATCTACCTGTCGCAGTCCAGCGTCTTCAGAAGTAACGGTCATCAGATATTGACCGTTGATATAAATTACTGGTAATTCGTTTACTTTGCGAACATCTACCTTGACTGGTGTGTTTGCTGGTGATTGAAAATAATTTTGACCAATTTTCTCCAACTTCTTTTGAATATCTTCTGAACGCTCAGGAAAATTGGTTCTTGTTGCCGCTATTTGAAATAACCGACGGCCATCTAAATAAATCCAGCCCGAAACAACTCTGTTATCTGAATCATTACTAATACTGCTGGGAGCTTGCAGTTGCGGTACAAAAGGAATCTGGGCTGTGGCTTTTGGCACAGATACAACGCCTATAGCCATTGAACTGGCGATGCCTACGGCGGGCAAAGCCAACGCCAAAAATTGAAAGCGCACTTAAACACCTCCTTGAATAAAATCTACTGGTGACTACTTCTATCGCTATCCTCCGCAATAACTTTGGGTAGATGTACCTATCTAAAGTTGAGGTTTTCCCTTTAGACAATGAAATTTTGATGTTTTTTTGTTTTTATTCTATCTTTCGACAGATGACAAGATGCTGAAAATCAACATGTAAGGCTGATTAGAGTATGACTCTTACCAAAGATAAAACAAAAAGGAAGAAGCTGGGGAGGAAGTTGACATTAGGGTAATCAAACGTCAAGCTAGTTTTGAGGACTGTTGACTAGTGATTTGCTTTCATACGAGCAAAAATCGCCAGTTGTACAATAACCTAGTAGAGTGCGTAAAATTTACGTAGCTTTTTTAATTTTTTGAGGTAACTTTTGATGACCGCAACTTCTCCCCGATTAAAGCACGAGGTTAAAGACCTCGGCCTAGCAGCCTTGGGAAGACAGCGCATTGAATGGGCTGGACGCGAAATGCCAGTTTTGAAGCAAATCCGCGATCGCTTTGCTATCGAAAAGCCCTTCGCTGGTTTACGCCTTGTAGCTTGTGCCCACATTACAACAGAAACAGCACATTTGGCGATCGCTTTGAAAGCCGGTGGTGCAGACGCGCTTTTAATTGCTAGCAATCCTTTATCAACCCAAGATGACGTAGCCGCTAGTCTCGTTGTCGATCATGAAATTCCCGTCTTTGCTCAAAAAGGCGAAGATAACGCAACTTATAACCGCCACGTCCAAATAGCTTTAGATCATCGCCCCAACATCATTGTTGATGACGGTAGCGATGTGGTTGCAACTCTGATACAAGAACGCCAACACCAAATCGCTGATTTGATTGGTAGCACCGAAGAAACCACCACTGGTATCGTGCGGTTACGCGCCATGTTTAGAGAAGGCGTTCTCACCTTCCCCGCAGTCAACGTCAACGACGCCGACACCAAGCACTTCTTTGATAATCGCTATGGTACTGGGCAATCAACCCTAGATGGCATTATCCGCGCCACCAATATTTTGTTGGCTGGTAAAAACATTGTTGTCGTCGGTTATGGCTGGTGTGGTAAAGGTACAGCCCTCCGCGCCCGTGGGATGGGTGCTAACGTCATCGTCACCGAAATCGACCCGATCAAGGCAATTGAAGCCGTAATGGATGGCTTCCGCGTTCTGCCAATGGCTGAAGCTGCACCCCAAGGTGATATATTTATCACTGTGACTGGTAACAAGCACGTCGTTCGTGGCGAACACTTCGATGTCATGAAAGATGGTGCGATCGTTTGTAACTCCGGTCACTTTGACTTGGAATTGGATTTGAAATACTTGGCTGCCCAAGCTAAGGAAATCAAAGAAGTTCGTCCTTTCACCGAAGAGTATAAATTGAAAAATGGTAAATCAGTTGTCGTTCTCGGACAAGGACGCTTGATTAACCTAGCTGCGGCTGAAGGACACCCCAGCGCAGTAATGGATATGAGTTTTGCCAACCAAGCTTTGGCTTGTGAATTCTTGGTGAAGAATAAGGGTAAGTTGGAACCTGGTTTGCACTCAATTCCTGTTGAAGTCGATCAAGAAATTGCGCGGTTGAAATTGCAGGCTATTGGGATCACCATTGATAGTCTAACTGCCGATCAAATTGAGTACATCAATTCTTGGACTTCAGGAACTTGATACATTGATTAATTAATTGATTTTTTAGGGATAGGCTTTAGGCTTATCCCTTTTTTTTGGGTTTCGCGCCGCGTATGAATTTTAAAGTTCAAGGAGTTTCTTTAGGTGTTGTTCCATCGGTGTTATACAGAAAAATTCTGTTTAATACTCTAAATCAGGATATTATACGGAAAAATTATTGATAAAATCAAGCGATATATAGACAATCAGAACACTACAAGAAAATCGTCGTAAACGAAATCATCCCGCATCTTGAAGTCCGTGAGGTGATAACAGTAAAGAAACTTCTTTGAAGCTGTCCGAACCAAACATCGCAACCGACCGTACAAAGGAGCTATTATGTCCAAAAAGATACTGATCATCGTATCGAACGCTTACGTCATTGGTCCGCACAACAGAAGGACAGGTAATTTTTTGCCCGAAGTCGCACATCCTTATGCTGAATTCGACAGAGCAAAATACCAAATCGACTTCGCAAGTCTTACTGGAGATACTCCGTTTCTAGATGCGCTCAATCTTGCTGACGACCCTGACAATCTGTCTTTTTTGGTGGGAAAAGGATGGGCTTCAATGCAGAAAGCCAAGAAGCTGTCAGACGTTGACGTCAGTCAGTATGACGCCATCTTCGTTCCTGGCGGTTTGGCACCGATGGTCGATATGCCCGAACATCCGCTACTTAAGAAGGTTGTTAAAGAGACTTACGAGCGAAATGCGGTTGTTGGAGCCGTTTGCCATGGTCCGGTATCGTTGCTGAACGTCAAGCTGAGTAACGATGCTTATTTGCTCGCTGGAAAGAATATTAGTTCATTTACGAACGACGAAGAAGAAAACTACGCTAAAGTCGATGTGCCTTTCGAGTTGGAAACGGCTCTTACCCAACAAGGCGCAATCTTCCACAAAACTGGACCTTGGCAGGCATTCAGCATTGCCGATGGGAATCTCGTCACCGGACAGAATCCCGCTTCTGGCAAAGGCGTTGCAGAAAAAATGATCAAACTCCTGGAAGCTCCCTAGCGGCTGAAATGCCTGCGCCTGTATCTGCTCTATCACCCGTTCGATGATTAGCTTCTCAAGAAGCCCACAGCTATTATCGCTGCGGGCTTCGCTTTAAGGGTTTTCCTTCTATCAGAATTATCACCAGAGCAATAATTTGTTGGCAAACATCCGCGTTTTGGCATTTCAACAACGAATTAACACCTGTCCCAATACAGCGGCGGCGTTTGTGGGTGACAACTCATCTCAAACCTGATGCAATACTTTTCGGATAAACCCAACAATCTCTCTTTTGGTCTGGGGGAAAGGTTACTGGGTTTGGGGTAAAGGTAAATTCAAACCCTTTCCCTTTCCCCCCTAACCGAAAAGTATTGAAACCTGATGAGGAAAAACTACGGGTTTCAACCTAGACGAGGTTTATAATTAAAAAGCAATATTTAATCTTTTCATAACTTAAGGTTAACCACAATTTATCCGGTATCAGCTCTAGACTTTTTGAAGTAAGCATTGTACAAAAAAGCTAGTTAGTACAGGATGTAAATTACATGAGTCGAAAAGCCAGCAAAGTGTTTAAACAGTCTGGGGTTATTCCTTACAGAGTGAACAATGGTAAAGTTGAAATCTTGCTAATTACAACCCGCGACTTTCAACATTGGGTGATTCCCAAAGGAGATATTCCTAATGGCATGAGTCCGCCTGCTTCCGCAGCCAAAGAGGCGTGGGAAGAAGCAGGGATAATTGGGCAAGTAGATGCAAATGAACTGGGAACTTACAAGTACCGCAAGCAAGGCAAAATTTACTGCGTCAAGATGTATTTACTATCAGTCGAAATGCTGAGTGAAGATTATCCAGAAGCAAGTAAAAGAAAACGGCAGTGGGTAGAAGTGAATAAAGCTATCAGGCGCATCAAGTTTAATTCACTCAAACGAATCCTTAAAGGTTTTTTCCAGGTCAAATCTCAATTTTGCGCATTACGATGTTAAGTAGTGACCGGAATAAATCAAACTGTATTATGCAATATAAAATCAATTAAATGTTTGTAGTTAACGGCTCCAACCCTTGCTACAAACCTTTGTTTATTCATGCCCACGGACTTAAATCCATAATAAAGCTATCCAAGTTTTTATACCGACAATTCCATCAGCCTGCAATTTCTTAGATGTTTGGAAACTAACAATTGCCTTCTTAACTGACTCAGAAAAACGCCCATCGATGGCATCAGTATATAATCCAATATCTTTTAATTGCTGTTGTAATTGTTTTACTCTTAGCCCTGAATCTCCTAGCTGCAATCCATTAAATCTATTCAAATCGGCTCGACCACTAACACCAGTTACACCAGATATATCACCTTCATATTGATGGATTAAGTATTGTCCTTGCCAAGCACCAGGAATAGTTGGGTTCCTAGTTCCGTAGTGGGCAATCCATAACGGATAACTAGCAAAATCAGATGGATTGCCAAGTTCTTCTTTCCAGAAATTGGGATAAGTATAAATAATCGGTTTGATTGGTTTTTTTGTTTGTTGCAAAAGCGCTTTTTCCACCTCTGCTAACCACAACTTCGCTGCATTAATTACTGCTTGGCTGTTTACTTTATCAGTTACCTCTACATCTAGAACTGGTGGTAAGTCTCCCGGTTCTAATTTCCCCAGCGTTTTTAAGAATTCCTTTGCTTGCTGAACTGGGTCAGATGTATGGGGGTGAAAGAAATGATATGCACCACGAATAATACCAACAGCTTTCATGGTTTGCCAATGATGAGCAAAGGCAGAATCTTTGATGCTTACTCCTTCTGTCGCTTTGACAAATGCAAAGGTTTTACCAGAGTTTTTTACTGCCGTCCAATCTACTCTGCCGTCTTGATCGGCAACATCAATTCCTTCCATAGAATTTTTTAACCTTTTTGATGAGTACAATCCTGAACTTATCAGAGGCTTTGATTAAATTTATGCTTTTTCTGGGTATTTGAGTAAATTACAGAAATTTACTAGGGTTGAGTGTTAACGGCTCGTACTGGAGTCACTCTAACTTTGCCTGTACAAGGCTTGATTTGTTCTGTAAGGGTAAAGTGCTGGTAAGCATTAGGAGGTGTGATTTGAATTTTACTAGACATTGGGCAGTTTTGATCTGGAGAACTAATGTGGTTGTAAGCTATCTGAAATGAGGCTTGTTTTCCAGGAGCTAGAGTTACTTGTTGTCGAGGTTGCTTACTCGAAAAGTAAGTATCCTGGGAGCGAATAACTTTAATCCCCTGCAAAGGTTGATCTTTTGCATCCAGTAGTCCCAATCCCGGATAACCGTTGAGGGTGCAAGGGGATGAGGCGTTATTGGTGAAGGCGTAGGTAAGTGCAACATTCCCAACGCCAGCATCTTCGGAGACTCGGCGCACTGATAATTGACTAGTTTCACAGCGCGTCGGATTGGTGGCAATAGTGGCTTCGGGGGTAGAATGCTCTATAGGTTTTGCAATCGGTGTAGGTGTTGAGTTCAACACAGCTTCTTTCGTCGGCTGTTCGGTGCTTGCTGGCAAAGCTTGTGGCTGTTTTGTAACAGAGGAAGAACTGACACAGCCAGTTGTCATTGCAGTCAAGAGCAACAACATACTGCTTTCGACAATTAGAATTCGCATATCTTCTTTTTTTGTAGTGAACTACTTACACTGATGCTTCATATACATTGTAAGTTTCCAAAGTAACAAGAGTTAGCGTTGCTGTGTATATACCATCTTTAGTGTAGGTATGAGTGATGCCATTGAAGCTCAGGGCAGTACCTTTATCTGTTGTTTGCACATATATGTTAATTAATGCGGGAGGTAAATAATGGTCTGGGAAATTACTGCTGAGGAGTTGCTGGAGCGCTATGCTGATGGGGAACGTAACTTTGCTGGAATTAAATTGGCTGATTATGGACTCTATGGATTTCGCCGCTCCAAACATAGTGGACTCGATCTCGATGGTGTCGTTTTGCGAGATATCAACCTGCGAGGCGCTGAATTGCGTAATGTCTATCTGATTGGAGCCGATTTGACTGGAGCCGATTTGGGCGGTATTTGCCTGGAAAGTTGTTGTTTGGGAGGAGCAATTATCCGCGATGCTAATTTGCGTGCCGCCTGTTTGGATTGGAGTGCTTTCGATAACGCTGACTTGCGGGGAAGTAACTTGGATCACATGAATGCCAGTTGTGCTAACTTCCCTGGAGTCCAAATTGGATCTTTTGAGTATGCTGTTCTCGCTCGAACCTATTTCAAAGGCGCTCATACCGATAACGGGATGATTTGTCGGGGTTCCAATTTGATCTGGCGCACTACCCTGCCCAGTGGGGTTGTAATAGAAGATCCCCAGTGGGGGAATGGTCGTGATGCCAGATGATAAAAATTCCTCATCTTTTGCCGCGAAAATAATTAGGAATGTCAACTTTAATTGTTAGCGATCGCATCAAAATTACCATCAAACAAAGTAGCTACTACAAAATCACCTCGCATCCTGGTAAAGATTAGACTCATCCACAAATGGCAAATGCTCAC
Organism: Nostoc sp. JL23; assembly: GCF_017115065.1. NCBI lineage: Bacteria > Bacillati > Cyanobacteriota > Cyanophyceae > Nostocales > Nostocaceae > Nostoc > Nostoc sp. JL23. The sequence continues at coordinate 106 of NZ_JABXKN010000030.1, read as the reverse complement.
GGGGACTGGGTTTGAGAAACTTGGGTACAATAGGCGATCACTAAAAGGAGCTACGAAAAAATAAGTATTTGAGAGCATTCAGAGGCAAAAAATTAAAATTAGGGTG
>NZ_JABXKN010000110.1:0-12079 GCF_017115065.1 Nostoc sp. JL23 | reverse complement strand
AAATCGTCAACTCAAGTATTTAGGGGGATTAGCTAAAAATCGCAAAGTTATTCTCGTTGTAGAGTGGAACTGAACTCTTGCGATCGCTAATCTCTCGAACCTGTTGACCTTCGGCAGGCAGGTAATTGTAAGATTTGAGATGCTGCAACCCAACCGTGTGTTCGCCATCCCAAATTCTCACGCTGCAACTAAAGTCATTCACTGCGCTGACAATTGCCCAACAGCCACCTTTGCCTCTCAGTTCGGGATTGTCTTTAACAAGGATTTGGCAGACTTCGCCTATCTGGTAGGTGTTTGTTACTGAGGTACGATCTGCTATATCTTTGGCAATCTTAGCAGTCAGTACTTTACAATCAGCTTCTTCCATTTCACTAGTTGGCAGAATTTGTGTCCTGTTTGTTATCAAATTTTTGTAGACATCAGCTACTGCAAACAAATAATTTGATTTCTGGCGACTCTAACCAAATTTATCCCGGCAGTATTGTTTAAAAGTTTTGTGAATGGAAAGGTAAACCCTGCAATTCTAAAACTTTAGCTGCTTTTTCACACACTTCAGAATCTTCATCATCCATTAATGCTTGTAGTGTTTGTACGACTAAATTTGATAAATTTCCTAAGTCTAGTAGAACTTTAGCTGCATCAAGACGTACCCAAGGATCTTCTTCTTCCAGCACTGCTAACAATCCTTGTACAATTTGCTCTGAAGTATCGCCCAAGTAAATTAATATTTTTGCAACTTCAAGGTTTATTGCATAGGCAGAATAATATAAAAGTCCATGTAGTGTTTGTCGTACCAATATTGAGGTATTACCTAGATTGACTAATGCTTCTGCGGTATGAAGACGAAAAAACTCACAATCTGAATATTCACGCTCAGGATCTCCTTCATATTCAAGTAGTTCTAGTAGTGTTTCTAAAACTAAATTTGTACTATAACCCTCTTCTGTCACTCTCCGAAAAGATTTGCCATTTCTGAATTCTAGAGCTTTTGTATAGCCTGCGTAGGCGTAGCCCGCCGCAGGCATCGCACGATTATTTTCTAATAACAAATACAAGACCGATTTTTTTCTAATAGTATAGCTTGTATTCATTGCCTCATAAGGCTTCTAGCAATCACCTTCCCAGAAAGTGACAGAAGAGGGGTAGGGGTAAATATAGCGAAGACACTGTTGGCGAAATATTGCTTAACATTAAAAAGTGATAAAAACCAATCAATTTGGCAATTTAGAGAAATCGTGACTTCTTGCAGCAGTTTTGGCAGCAATCAGAAACTGTCAACCAGATGTTTTATTTCTTGAATAAATCGATTAAGTGCTTTCTGTGCTGCTTTGTAAGCTGAAGCTTGCCGTCCCAACTTCAATTCAAATAAAATGCGATCGTGTATCGCCTCAAAATCTACAACGTCATGCACAAAGTTAATGGCTGACCGTTCCTTAAGCTCTAAATTTTCTTTTTGAAGATTCTGTACTTGGGCAATGAGCCTCTCCATTTCCTGGTCGTACCGTGTAATACTCGGCAATGGTTCAAAAAAATCCTGTGAATCAGAAGTAGAAATATTTGAATTTTTCCGTGTAATACATGGGTTGACGTTACTTCTAACTATTTCCTCTAGATAGTCAGCCCTAGTTAATCCCAAGCATTCAGAGGCGATACCTAACGCCTTCCAGGTATCATCTGTTAGTCGTAAAGAACGCACCTCGCGGTAATCCGAGCTTTTAATCGCAAACTTCCCTTGAATATCCCTTTTCATCTTTTTCATAGGATATGCTTACCATGTATTACACGGTACTTTTAAAAATCTTTTTAGTAGTTGTCAACCGTGTATTACATGGTAGAGTTGCCTTGACTTATTCTTTAATCACCTTGAGGTTGCAATTGTTTGAAACGAGATGAGCGAGTTTTAGCAAGAGGTATACCATTTAGCCAAGCATCCAACCGTACTAAATTAAGCGCACAAGCAATGAAAACCTGCATCAAGTGAGTTTTCTTTAAACCGATGTAGCGAGATTGACGTAGTGCCGAGCGCCGTAAACATAAGTGAATGTGTTGATTCAATGCCTGCGCGTTGGTTGTAAGTAGCTTTCCATTCAGGTGTTTTTTGAGTTTGTCGTCGAGTTTGGAGTGCTATATGTTGCACCTGTGGAAGAAGAGTCAACTCCCGTGGTTCGGTTTTTGACTTAGTGCAAGATGAACGAACCGGACAATTTCTGCATATTATGCCAACTGGGATCTGACCGCACCGGGCCAATAATTTCAATATTATACTGAGTCTTACTATTTACTAAATTTTCCGCAGTGGGATACCCAGCATCCAGTAGATGCTCATCTGGTAGAAAATCTTTTTCTTCAAGTCTTGAGTGGATTGGTTCCACTGCTTGCTCGTCGGTAATGGTGGATAGGGTTGTGTGGACGTTGGTGATGAAACGGGGGCTATCTTCGTCGCAAATCTCGGTCATGTGTACTTTATAACCAACCCAATCGATGCTGCGTTTGCTACTGTAGTGAGCTTCGACATCATGGGGCGAATGAATCGCAATTGTAGATGGTGGCATATCTTTCACAGTACGCCATTTTACTTGGACATCTGGCTCTGGGGCATAAAATTGCTGTATCCATATTTGACGCAGGGTTTCTACTCCTGGTATTTGTCTTAACCACTGTGGCGCAGTTGGGTCATAGATTGCGTCTAACAGCGCCAAACCGTCTGCTCCAATTGTGCTGCCTAAAGCTTCTCGCTCGGAGTCAAGCTTTGGTAAACGATAATTTTCTACACGACGACCATAGCGGTCAAACCAATCAGGCTGAATATTTGTTGCTAACCAGTCAGGTGCTACAACTGCTAAACTATCGAGCGCAACGCGCATCCCTTCCCCCAATGTCTCTAATCGATTGAGGGTGCGTATTGCACCTAAAACATGGGTTGAATCAGTACGCTGTCGCCGATGGGTTTTGAGCAATCCTGATTCCTTCAAGCGATGTAGCAATATATCTAGTAGTTTTTGCTCTGCGCCACCTGCAAGTAATCGAGTGCGAAACTCACTAAGGATTGAATAGTCAAAGCCAGAGTCGGTTAAAGCCAGGCTCAACATATATTTCCAGTCAATATGTCCACGTACTGCATCTGCCGCTTGTCGGTCAGATAAATTCTCCATAAATTGCATTATGCACACCAATGCTAACCGCCAAGGTGTATACGCTGGCTGCCCATTTTGTGGAAATAAGTCCGCAAATACTTCCTCCTCAAAGATACTTCCCAAGGTATCCAGGATCTTCATGTAAATATTTCCTTTTGGGAAAGATGCACGCGCCACCTCTACTGTTTGTTGAGGTATGTCGGGGATATTTTGAGGATGCATCGACATGGTAACAATTTATCTAAGCGTTCAGGATTTAATTATCCTATCGCTGCGGAAGTAATCAGAATTTTCGTGCAGTATTACGTTGCCAAAATTGTTAAGCAATATTTCGCCAACAGTGTCTTCGCTATATTTACCCCTTATTCTATCTGCGTCCTACCCTTTTTGTCCCCCCGTAAGGTATATACAATAGTCTGATTGATGGTTGAATTGTATAAGTTGATTAAATACGATACAAAAAGTAGTCAAAATAATTTCGCAATATAACTCTTTTGAAAAATTAACCAAGAAAGCGATCGCCCCGTGATCGATTATGATTATTTTTGCGAAATTGACAAGTATTTATTTTCAATAAAGCATGAGTTTAATTACTACTCCTAAAGGATTAAACTTGCAGCTATTTGTAATAATCCAATTCTTTGTGAAGCTGCATATTATTTTGACCCCTCCCAACCTCCCCAACGTATTGGGGAGGTTGGGAGGGGTTCTTTCTATGCATCTTCATCCAGAATTGGTATAACTCAGTTAAAATACGTTTTTATTACAGTTTCTAATTGCGATAGAAGACTGCAATATAATTGTATAAATTTAGTAGTGAAAGTATTACTACAAGGAACAAGGATAAATTGTTTTTAAAAGCAATAATATTTTAAAAAAGGTTTAAATAGTGTGTGAATTGTATAACTTCTATTAGAACCTTCAAAAGGTAGAGGTTATATTGCGAGAAATTTGTAATTATTAAATGTGTAGTAAAAGAAACTAAAGCTGAGACATTCATTAGCTTAGAGATGCTACTCAGTAAACTTCATAGATATCAACAAGCGTAAAAATTATTTTTTGACGGCTCCTGATTACGCAAACAATTAATTAACATGAGTAATTTAATGACCCATTTTACGTTGGATACCGCACTGGATGCCCACAATGCGGTAGAGCAAGGCACATCGGTCGGCAAAATCGTAATCGACATTGCAATATGAGATAAAATCATGACCACATTTCACACAATCTCAATCGATGGTTTAGATATCTTCTACCGAGAAGCTGGTTCCCGCAGTAATCCAACGATTCTGCTGTTACACGGCTTTCCGACCTCATCTCACATGTTTCGCAATCTGATGCCTGCGCTTGCCGATCACTTCCATCTAGTTGCCCCGGATTATCCGAGCTACGGCAACAGTTCTATGCCAACTGTGGATGAGTTTGACTACACGTTTGATCGCTTGGCCCAAATCGTGGAGAAATTTATTACGGCGATCGATCTCAAGCAATATAGCCTCTACGTAATGGATTATGGCGCTCCCATTGGCTATCGGATTGCAGCTAAATATCCAGAGCGAGTGGAAGCGCTGATTGTCCAAAACGGGAATGCCTATGAAGAAGGTATACGCGGCGAATTTTGGAACCCAGCTAAAGCCTACTGGCAAGACCGTTCTCCTGAGAATGCTGACAAGCTCAGATCCTTTTTCACTTTGGAAACAACGAAGTGGCAATATACCAACGGCGTTCGCAATCTGGAAGCGATCAGCCCTGATACCTGGAATATGGATCAACCTCTCCTTGATCGCCCCGGCAACGATGAGATTCAGCTAGCGCTACTGTATAGCTATGGCACGAATCCACCACTATATCCGCAATGGCAGGAGTATTTTCGCAAATATCAGCCACCTACTCTGATTGTTTGGGGTAAGAATGATGACATCTTCCCAGCCGAAGGCGCTTATCCCTACAAGGACGATCTCAAAGACGTTGAGTTTCATTTACTCGATACCGGACATTTTGCCCTGGAAGAGGAAGGAGATGCGATCGCAGATCATATCCGTCGCTTTATGACAACTCATGTTGGACAATCACAGGACGGGAGCAACACGATTTTGTGAGGTGGCAAAACTGGGGGGCTTTTCGCATTGCTCCCCACAGGACACAGGACTCATCATCATGAAAAAACTAGACCAAAAAATGATTTTACAACACTAATGAAAACACTACTGAAAAGATCCGTGTTACTCCTTGCTCTGCCAATCAGTGTCTTAGTTAATTTTTCCTTAAGAGCTTCTGCTGATTCAACTGCTGGCATCATCCTGAGTACTAAATGCCAAGGCGGCAACAACATCAATATTTGGCAGAATTATAATTCTGGTGAACTGCTCTATCGGGCGACCAATCCCAACGGTCATTTAAGTTTGGGCAAAGGAACTAAGCAAGCGACAGAAGGTGTTCGAGTGTATAAGTTTCGGAATAGAAATTATCAATATTGGGTGTGGGATGGCACGTTAGATAGCCCGCAGTCTGGAACTTTAGAGGTGTATAAAAACAATCGGATCTTGATGCGCCAAACTTGTAGGAAAAATTGAATCTTCAGTACTCTCAATACTTCTCGGGTTTTGCACTTTTAACTCGGAATCGGGTTTGGGGAAAAGGTTAAACCAATTCACAATGGGTAACTCTTGGAGACGCTAAAAGCGAACGCCCCGCTACGCTAACGCAATTACGTTTTGTGACGGGGATTTAGACCCCGACACAAAATGCGCTGCCGTCATTTCTTGCTGGGGACTTAAACCCCCAAAGTTCGTTAACCGAAAAGTATTGTCAGTACTCTTTCTCATAAAGGTTTATTAAACATGTTCGATCTCGACCAAACTATCAAAGACCGGCACTCAACCCGAAAATTCTTATCCAAACCCGTGCCGCGAATTTTACTCGATGAAGCTCTTGCTCTAGCACAGCTCGCGCCGTCGAATTCCAATACCCAGCCGTGGCGGGTAGTATTTGCTGAAGGTACTCGACGCGATCAACTGAAAAAGGCTTTGCTAAAGCAAGCGCAGCATTTTGACGAGTCTCAGCTACCCAAAATAGCTCAACTGCCAGAGGCATTTCAGCATTACCGCCAGGAACTAGGCGAACAAGTCTATGGAGCGATGGGGATTGCTCGTGATGATACAGCGAGTCGAGAACGAGCCGTTCTGCGTAATTACGAATTTTTTGATGCCCCAATGGTCGGTATCGTCTGTATGCACCGAGAACTAGGCGATGCGGATGCTTTAAGTGTAGGGATCTATTTACAAACGCTGATGCTGAGTCTGACTGCTCGTGGACTGGGCACCTGCGCTCAGGTTTCGCTAGCCGCTTATCCTGAAATCATTCGCAGCGAGTTAAATATCCCACCGGAATTATCGATCCTATGCGGTTTAGCCGTTGGCTATACCGATCCTGATTTTTCCCCTAATCACCTGCATATTAGCCGCGATCCCGTTGAGAAAAATATCTCATTTCTCGACGATCTTGAGCTAGCACATAGAAGTGATTGGAATACTCTTGTTAGAGCGTAATATTTGGGGAAAATCGCTAAAATGCACTCCCAGAGATGGTTTTAAGGATCTTTCTTGAAGCCGGAAGCTTGGAAAGATGTTTATCAATTGTCTACTATTTACAAGGAGAGCGAAATGTACGCTATTACTGGAATTACAGGTCAGGTCGGCGGTGCCGTCGCCCGCAAATTGTTGAGCGACAATCAGTCTGTCTGCGCTGTGATCCGTGATACTAAGAAGGGAACTGCCTGGGTCGAGGAGGGTTGTGCAGTTGCCCTGGCGGACATGAACGATGCTGACGCGCTCACAGCAGCTTTTAGAAAAGCTGAGGGTGTCTTCGTTGTGATTCCGCCAAACTTTGTGCCATCACCGGGCTTTCCCGAAACACGGGCAATTGTCGCTGCTCTGCGTACTGCAATCGCAGCAGTGCATCCGGGCAAAGTCGTCTGCCTGTCCACCATTGGCGCACAGGCAACCCAGCCGAACCTACTGACTCAACTTCAGATATTGGAGCAAGTATTGGGGGATCTGCCGATGCCGATCGCCTTTCTTCGTCCCGCCTGGTTTATGGAGAACGCGGCTTGGGACGTAGCACCTGCCAGAGAGAGTGGCATTATCCAAAGCTTCCTGCAACCGTTGGATAAACCTGTGCCGATGATTGCGACGGCGGATATCGGTCGTGTTGCCTCCGAGTTGCTGCAACAGACTTGGAGTGGACGGCAAATCGTCGAAATCGAGGGCCCGCAACGGGTAACGCCGAATGACATTGCAAAGGGCTTTTCCAAGATTCTGGGTCATCAGGTACACGCAAAGGTAGTTCCCCGCGAAATCTGGGAGGCGCTGTTCAAGGCTCAGGGTACAGCCGATCCAGAGCCGCGCATTCGGATGCTCGACGGTTTCAACGAGGGCTGGATCGAGTTCGAGAGTGGTGAGTCTGGCTCCATCAAAGGCGAAGTCGAACTGGAAACTGTTCTGAAAAGCTTGGTGGAGCGATGATTCAGGAGATTATACCCATGTCACGACACCCTATTTCAGTGAATCATGTCTCAAAATACACCCAAGAAAATTAACAATGACTACGTTATTTGGAAAAGTCGCACTCGTTACAGGTGGAACATCAGGGATTGGTAAAGCAACCGCTCTAGCTCTAGCTCAAGCTGGAGCAAAAGTAGTTGTTGCAGGTCGTCGGCAAGTTGAAGGTGAAGAAACAATTCGACAGATTCAAGCAATGGGTGGGGAAGGCTTTTCTGTGACGACAGATGTTTCTAAAGAAGCCGATGTGCAGATACTGATTGAGAAAATAATGACACACTATGGAAGACTCGACATTGCTTTCAACAATGCTGGAGTGGAACAAGATTCCACGCCGTTAGCAGAGCAAACCGAAGCTACTTACGATCGCATCATGGATATCAATGTTAAAGGGGTATGGTTGTCCTTGAAACATGAGATTCCAGCCTTGTTGAAAAATGGCGGTGGGGCGATCGTCAATACTAGTTCAGTTTTGGGTTTGGTCGGTGGTGCAATGGTGCCGATTTACACTGCTAGTAAACACGCTGTAGAAGGGCTAACAAAATCAGTTGGCATTAGAATTTGTCAAGCAAGGAATTCGGGTGAATGCCGTCAGTCCGGGTCCAATTCAAACCGAAATGCTCGATCGCCTTTTCAAAGCAAATCCAAAAGCGACCGAGGATTTCATCAAAGGGCAGCCAATCGGTCGGATTGGTACGCCGGCAGAAGTGGTAAATGCTGTATTATGGCTCTGTTCAGACGCTTCTAGTTTTGTCACTGGACAATCGATCTCAGTTGATGGCGGCTTTATCGCGCAATAACGAAGGACATTCCTTTGGCAGGTTAGGCATCTTTTGCGGTTTCTGCACAGAACATTCCGCGCTGAGTTCTCAAAAGCGTGTCCACACCGCAGATTAGACCTCTAACACTGTTTCGGTTGGCAATTCAGAGTTTTATAGGCAAATCAAGGAGACTACCAATGAAAACACGCAAACTCGGCAATCAAGGACTTGTGGTTTCAGAACTAGGACTAGGCTGTATGGGAATGTCTGATTTCTATGGTGGGCAGGACGATCGAGAAGCGATCGCCACGATTCACCGGGCATTAGAACTCGGCATTACCTTACTGGATACTGCCGATATGTATGGCCCCTTTACCAATGAACAGTTGGTAGGCAGAGCCATCAAAGACCATCGCGATCAGGTAGCGATCGCAACGAAGTTTGGCATTGTGCGATCGCCAGAGGGTGGATGGAACGGTATTAACGGTAAGCCAGAGTATGTGCATCAAGCCTGTGATGCATCGCTGAAGCGGTTGGGTGTAGATGTGATTGACCTTTATTATCAGCACCGGATTGATCCGGAAGTCCCTATTGAAGACACGATTGGTGCAATGGCGGAACTGGTGCAGCAGGGAAAAGTGCGCTATCTAGGGCTTTCAGAAGCCACTCCAGCGACGATTCGACGGGCTAATACTGTTCACTCCATTTCCGCCCTGCAAACGGAATATTCGCTCTGGAGCCGCGATCCCGAAGATGAAATTCTGCCCACAGTGCGGGAATTAGGTATTGGATTTGTACCCTACAGTCCATTGGGGCGAGGCTTTTTGTCAGGACGATTCACCAGCCCAAATGATTTTTCAGAAGACGACTACCGCCGATCTTCCCCTCGCTTTCAGGGAGAGAATTTCTACAAAAATCTGCAATTAGTGGAGCAGGTAAAGGCGATTGCGGCTGAAAAAGGAGCAACGCCCAGTCAACTCGCCCTGGCATGGCTGTTAGCCCAAGGAGAAGATATCATTCCCATTCCGGGTACCAAGCAGCGCAAATATCTGGAGGAGAACGTTGCAGCAACAGAAGTTCAGCTGACAACAGACGACCTGAACCGAATTGAAGTTTTTGCACCAAAAGGAGTTGCCGCAGGCGATCGCTACCCCGCTGATATAAGGTCGCTGCAAGAGGCATTAACGAACAGCAGACGATCTCAGCCAAATTGAAGCTGTGTACCAAGACAGCACCTTAAAGGAGATGTGGAATGAACCCTGAATACTACGACGACATTATTATCGGCAGTGGCAAAGCAGGTAAAACCCTAGCACCAGCGCTAGTCGCAAACGGACGTAAAACTGCTCTGGTGGAACGCAGCTTAACCATGATTGGTGGTGGGTGCATCAACATCGCCTGCATCCCTACCAAAACGATGGTTGCCAGTGCAGAGGTAGTTAATACTGTGCGACACAGCGCTGCTTACGGTGTTAAAGCCAATGCACCCATCGTTGATTTAGCAGCCGTAATTGGGCGCAAACGATCTGTCGTACACTCCATGCGTGAAATGAATTTGCACAATCTAGAAACTGCTCTGGGTCACGAACTGATCGTTGGAGTGGGACGGTTTGTGTCATCCAAAACGATTGAAGTGACAACGGCTCTTGACACCACTCGCTTACTCACCGCAGAACGGTTCTTTGTCAATACAGGCACACGACCGTTAATTCCATCGCTACCCGGACTCACAGAAGCTGGTTTTTTGACGAGCGAATCGATCATGGAACTGGAACAGTTGCCGGAGCATCTGATCGTACTTGGGAGCGGCTATATTGGGTTGGAGTTTGCCCAGATGTTCCAGCGCTTTGGCTCTCGCGTTACTGTGATTGGGCATAGCGAGCAAATTTTATCAAATCAAGATTCAGATATTGCGATCGCCGTTCAAACGCTGCTAGAACGAGAAGGCATTGAATTCTTGCTGAAGACAAATGTATTGAGAGTAGATCGCGTTGACAATGCGACTGTCCTTCAGCTCCAGGTTGCCGATCGCTCCCTTAGCCTCCAAGGTTCACATTTGCTCGTCGCTATCGGTCGTGCGCCAACCACTGATAGCTTAAATTTAGCCGCCGCTGGTGTGGCAACTGATGCCCACGGGTTTATTGTAGTTAACGAGCGCCTGGAAACAAACATACCGGGGATTTGGGCCTTAGGCGATATCAATGGAGGACTGCAATATACCCATGTCTCGCTCGACGATTACCGAATTATCAAAGCGAATCTGATTGATGGTGGCAACCGCAGCACTCGCCATCGCTTGGTTCCATCCTGTCTGTTCATAGATCCCGAACTGGCTCATGTGGGTCTGACCGAAACTGAAGCACAGCAACAAGGGTATGCCATCCGCGTGGCGAAACTGGATGCCTCAGCGATTCCTAGAGCAAAAACTCTCGGTCAAACCGATGGACTGATGAAGGCGATCGTGGATACCGAGACAGGTCGTATTCTCGGTTGTTCCCTGTTGTGTCATGAAGCGGGGGAAGTGATTTCGACGGTGCAGATGGTGATGCAAGCTCAGATGCCTTACACCGTTCTGCGCGATGGCGTTTTGACTCATCCCACGATGACCGAAGGGTTAAATATGCTGTTTTCAAAGTTGTAAAACGCAACCTTGGGCTTTAATTAAATCTGCAGCCCACAGAGTTACATCTTTTACAACTCCTGATGATTGAGTTTGAGGAGATACATTTGCAACGATTAACATAGTTCCACCAACCGAAGCAATCGTTAAAAGTGCTAATGCACTAAGTTATTTGTCGAATTGAAACATGATTTTCGTAATCTAAAATCCTTACTTATTTGTTGATTATTTGCAAAAGCCTTACTTGATTTACAGACTTTGTTCGAGTCAGTTCAGTGGCTTGTGTTGTTCATTATTCAACTTTCATTCAAATTAGACCACTCCAGTTTGTTGAGTTAAGATACTATTTAATCTTTCTATTCCCATAGGCATATCTTGACAGTGAAATAGTGACGAGAAGTGATATGACTTGGTTAAGCCTGATAGTCTTCAGTAAGAAAGGAAATAATTTACTAATTTATCTGCAAAGAGCGAAGTTACCCGTAACGCTTTAGCAAAACTGTAGGAAAGGACTCGCTCTGCCCTTTATTAGTGGTAACTTGCCTATGGATTCCAATGTGGGCAAATCTAGGAACGGTAGTTCCTCTCATGGGCGGGTTCGAGGGGTGATCCTATCACCTCAAGGGTGGCAGCAATTTCAAGCTGCAAAACAGCAAGCACACCCCTGGGACGGGTCGGTCAGCCAGAGGACATCGGCCCGATCGCTGTCTTCCTCGCCTCTGAGGACTCCCACTGGCTGACCGGACAACGGATTCTCGCCACTGGCGGTCAAACTTGGTAGGCATTCAACTCAGTTAGAAGAACCGCAACACTAACTTAAGAGAACAGCATGACCACCATCCTAAACTTCATCGGGAAGTAATCGTGAATTTCTAAAATCAACCCATTCATCCAAGGAGAATGATTCATGGAAACTATTTTGAAGAGCATTGCCGTTCCATCTGGCGGAGGCAAAGCGCTCCAAGTGTTGCCAGGAGAATCGACGATCTTGAACGCTTCTAC